>DATCGH010000251.1:0-6032 GCA_036509055.1 Caldimonas sp. | reverse complement strand
CGAGCGGGGTGAAGACGTGGCTCATCGTGGCGGCTCGGTAGGGGCGTGTCGCGATCATGCCATGCGACTTTCGCCGCGGCGCGGGGCCGGGTGCCTGGTCCTAAACTCCTGCCAATGTTCGCGCCACGCAGCATCAAGCATTGCCGGGCCTGCGGTGGCGAGGTCCGCTACGAAACGCCGGCCGACGACAACCGCGATCGCGCCACCTGCACGGTCTGCACGACGATCCACTACGAGAACCCGCTCAACGTCGTCGGCACGTTGCCGGTGTGGCAGGACAAGGTGCTGCTCTGCCGGCGCAACATCGAGCCGCGAAAGGGCCTGTGGACCCTGCCCGCCGGCTTCATGGAGCTCGGCGAGACCACGATCGAGGGCGCCCTGCGCGAGACCATCGAGGAGGCCGGGGCGCGGGTCGAGATGCAGGAGCTCTTCACCCTGATCGACGTGGTGCGCGTCGGCCAGGTGCACCTGTTCTACCGCGCGCGGCTGCTCGACACCGACTTCGCGCCCGGGCCGGAAACGATCGAGGCGGACCTCTTCACGGAGGCAGAGATCCCCTGGGGCGAGCTCGCCTTCCGGACGACGAAGCTGACCCTCGAGCGCTACTTCGAAGACCGGCGCGCCGGCGCCGGCTTCGGCGTGCACACCCTCGCGGTGTGAGCCTCCCGCGTCAGCGGCGCACCGGCGGCAGGTCGGTGCAGGTGCCCTCGAAGGCCTCCGCCGCCAGGCCGATCGATTCGCCGAGCGTCGGATGCGGATGGATCGTCTTGCCGATGTCGACCGCGTCGGCGCCCATTTCGATCGCCAGGGCGATCTCGCCGATCATGTCGCCGGCGTGGGTGCCGACGATGCCGCCGCCGACGATCGCGTGGCTGGCTTCGTCGAACAGCAGCTTGGTGAAGCCCTCGTCGCGGCCGTTGGCGATCGCCCGGCCCGAGGCCGTCCACGGGAACAGGCCTTTCTTCACCTTGACGCCGCGCGCCTTGGCATCGTCTTCGGTGAGGCCGACCCAGGCGATCTCCGGGTCGGTGTAGGCCACGCTCGGGATCACCCGCGCGTCGAAGGCCGCCTTCGCCAGCTTGGCGTCGCCGAGCTGCTCGCCGGCGGCGACCTCGGCGGCGACGTGCGCCTCGTGCACCGCCTTGTGCTCGAGCATCGGCTGGCCGACGATGTCGCCGACCGCGAAGATGTGCGGCACGCTGGTGCGCATCTGGATGTCGACCGGAATGAAGCCGCGGTCGGTGACGTTCACCCCCGCGGCCTCGGCGCCGATCTTCCTGCCGTTCGGCACCCGACCGACCGCCTGCAGCACGAGGTCGTAGAGCTGCTCCTTGAGCGCGCCCTCGCCTTCGAACTTCACCAGGATGCCGTCGGGCCGGGCCTCGGCGCTGACCGTCTTGGTCTTGAGCAGGATGTTGTCGAAGCGTGGCGCGTTGAGCTTCTGCCAGACCTTGACCAGGTCGCGGTCGGCGCCCAACATCAGGCCGTCGAGCATCTCGACCACGTCGAGCCGGGCGCCCAGGGTCGAGTAGACCGTGCCCATCTCGAGGCCGATGATGCCGCCGCCGACGATCAGCATCCGCTTCGGCTCGCTCGGCAGCTCGAGCGCGCCGGTCGAGGTGACGATCCGCTTGTCGTCCTTGGGCATGAACGGCAGCTTCACCGCCTCCGAGCCGGCGGCGATCACCGCGCGGGCGAAGCCGATGGTCGTCGTGCCGCCGGCGGCGAGCTCGACGCTGGCGTGATGGTCGTCGGTGAAGCGGCCGGTGCCGGTGACGACCGTGACCTTGCGCATCTTCGCCATCTGCCCCAGGCCGCCGGTGAGCCGGCCCACGACCTTGTTCTTGTGCGCGACGAGCTTCGCCCGATCGACCCTCGGCGCGCCGAAGGTGACGCCGACCTTGTCGAAATGGGCCACCTCGTCGAGCACGGCAGCGACGTGCAGCATCGCCTTCGACGGAATGCAGCCGACGTTGAGGCAGACGCCGCCGAGCGTCGGATAGCGCTCGACCAGGACGACCTTGAGGCCGAGGTCGGCGGCGCGGAACGCGGCCGAATAGCCGCCGGGTCCGGCGCCGAGCACGAGCAGGTCGCAGGTCAGGTCGCCGCCGAACGAGGCGCCCGGTGCGACCGAGGCCACGGCCCTCGCCGCGGCGGGCGCGGGTGCAGCGGCCTTGGCGGCCGCGGCCTGCGGAGCAGGACTCGGCGCCGGCACAGGCGACGCGCCGGCGGCCGCCTCGTCGAGGCTCAGGATCACCGAGCCCTGGTTGACGGTGTCGCCGACCTTGACCTTGATCTCCTTGACGACCCCGGCATGCGACGACGGGATCTCCATCGACGCCTTGTCGCTCTCGATCGTGATCAGGCTCTGCTCGACCTTGACGCTGTCGCCCGGCTTGACCAGGACCTCGATGACGCCGACGTCCTTGAAGTCGCCGATGTCCGGCACCTTCACATCGAGGCTCATAGCAAGACCCTCCGGAAGTCGCCGAGGATCTGGATGAGGAAGGCGTTGAAGCGCGCCGCCGCCGCGCCGTCGACGACCCGGTGGTCCCAACTCAGCGAGAGCGGCAGCATCAGCCGCGGCTGGAACGCCTTGCCGTCCCACACCGGCTCCGTGAGGCTCCTGCAGACGCCGAGGATCGCGACTTCCGGGGCGTTGATGATCGGCGTGAAGTAGCGGCCGCCGATCCCGCCCAGCGACGAGATCGAGAAGCAGCCGCCGCTCATGTCGGCGGGCGAAAGCTTGCCGTCGCGCGCCTTCTTCGCCAGCTCGCCCATCTCGGTCGAGATCTGCAGCACGCCCTTCCGGTCGGCGTCCTTGATCACCGGCACGACCAGGCCGTTCGGCGTGTCGGCGGCGAAGCCGATGTGGAAGTACTTCTTCAGCACCAGGTGGTCGCCCTCGAGGCTGGCATTGAACTCGGGGAATTACTGCAGCGCGGCGACGCAGGCCTTGATCAGGAACGCGAGCATCGTCACCTTCACGCCCGACTTCTCGTTCTCCTTGTTGGTCGCCACCCGGAACGCCTCGAGCTCGGTGATGTCGGCGTCGTCGTGATTGGTGACGTGCGGGATCACGACCCAGTTGCGATGCAGCACCGGGCCGCTGATCTTCTTGATCCGCGACAGCTCCTTCTTCTCGATCGGCCCGAACTTGGCGAAATCGACCTGCGGCCAGGCCGGCAGGCCGGGGAAGGCGCCGCCCGCGGCGGCGGCGCTCGGTGCCTTGGCCGCCTGCGCCTGGGTGGTCCGCGTTCCGGCCATCACCGCCTTGACGAAGGCCTGGACATCTTCCTGGGTGATCCGACCTTTCGGCCCGCTGCCCTTCACTTCCGCCAGCGGCACGCCGAGCTCGCGGGCGAGCTTCCTGATCGTCGGCGAGGCGTGCGGCAAGGCGCCCTGCGGCGCGGTCGGCTCGTGCGCCGGCAATGCGGCCGTCGGAATCGATTTCTCCGCATGGGGCGGCGCAGCGGCCGCGGGCTGGGCTGGCGCCGGAGCGGCTGACGGTGCAGGCGCCGCGGCAGCGGCAGGAGCCGGTGCGGCACCGCCGGCGCCTTGCAGGGTGGCGATCGCGCTGCCCTTGGACACCTTGTCGCCGACCTTGACCTTGAGTGCCTGCACCACGCCGGCGTGCGACGACGGGATCTCCATCGAGGCCTTGTCGCTCTCGACCGTGATCAGGCTCTGCTCGGCGGCGACGCTGTCGCCCGGCTTGACCAGCACCTCGATGACCGCGACCTCGTCGAAGTCGCCGATGTCGGGCACGACGACCTCGATCGGGCCGGCGGCCGCGGCAGGCGCCGGCGAAGGCGCGGCGGCCGCGGCCTGCGCCGGTGCGGGTGCAGGCGCAGCGGCTGCAGGCGCAGCGGCCGGCGCGGCTGCAGCCTCCGCACCGCCCTCGCTTTCCAGGACCAGGAGCGACGAGCCCTCGCTGATCTTGTCGCCGAGCTTGACGCGCAGCTCCTTCACCACGCCGGCGGCGCTCGACGGAATCTCCATCGACGCCTTGTCGCTCTCGACCGTCACCAGCGACTGCTCGGCCTTGATCCGGTCGCCCGGCTTGACCAGCACCTCGATGATCTCGACGTCCTTGAAATCGCCGATGTCCGGCACCTTCACTTCCACGGTGGCCATCGCGCGGTCCTTCAGGCGTCGAGCGGGTTGATCTTGTCGGCGTCGATCCCGTACTTGGCGATCGCCTCGGCCACCTTGGTCGCCGGCACGCTGCCTTCCTCGGCCAGCGCCTTCAGCGCGGCGACGACGACGTAGTGCCGGTCGATCTCGAAGTGCTCGCGCAGCTTGGTGCGGAAGTCGCTGCGGCCGAAGCCGTCGGCGCCCAGCACCTTGTAGGTCCGGCCCTTCGGCAGATGGGCGCGGATCTGCTCGGCGTAGTTCTTCATGTAGTCGGTCGAGGCGATCACCGGACCGGCGTACTTCTCGAGCTGCTGGGCAACGAAGGCGACCTTCGGCCGCTCGGTCGGATGGAGCAGGTTCCAGCGCTCCACCGCCTGGCCGTCGCGCGCCAGCTGGTTGAAGCTCGGGCAGCTCCAGACGTTGGCGGCGATGCCCCAGTCGTTCTCGAGCAGCTCCCGGGCGGCGATCGACTCGCGAAGGATGGTGCCGCTGCCGAGCAGGTTGACCCGCGGCGCCTTCCTCGCGCCCTCCTGCAGCAGGTACATGCCCTTGATGATCTCGTCCTCGGTGCCGGCGCGCAGCCCCGGCTGGGCGTAGTTCTCGTTGAGCAGCGTCAGGTAGAAGTAGACGTTGTCCTGCTTCTCCACCATGCGCACCAGGCCGTGGTGCAGGATCACCCCGACCTCGTGGGCGAAGGTCGGGTCGTAGCTGATGCAGTTCGGAATCGTGCCCGCCAGGATGTGGCTGTGCCCGTCCTCGTGCTGCAGACCCTCGCCGTTGAGCGTGGTCCGCCCCGACGTGCCGCCGAGCAGGAAGCCGCGTGCCTGCATGTCGCCCGCCGCCCAGGCGAGATCGCCGATGCGCTGGAAGCCGAACATCGAGTAGTACACGTAGAACGGCACCATGATCCGGTTGTTCGTCGAGTACGAGGTCGCCGCGGCGATCCAGCTGCTCATGCCGCCGGGCTCGTTGATGCCCTCCTGCAGCACCTGGCCGGCCTTGTCCTCGCGGTAATACATGACCTGGTCGCGATCGACCGGGGTGTAGTTCTGCCCCGCCGGGTTGTAGATGCCGATCTGCCGGAACAGGCCTTCCATGCCGAAGGTGCGCGCCTCGTCGACGAGGATCGGCACCGCCCGCGGGCCGAGGTCCTTGTCGCGCAGCAGCTGGGTGAGGAAGCGGACGAAGGCCTGCGTCGTCGAGATCTCGCGGCCTTCGGTGGTCGGCTCGAGCACGGCCTTGAAGGTATCGAGCGGCGGCACCGCGAGATGCTCGTCGGCCTGGGTCCGGCGGTGCGGCAGGTAGCCGCCGAGCGCCTTGCGTCGCTCATGCAGGTACTGAGTCTCCGGCGTGTCGTCGGCGGGCTTGTAGAACGGGATGTCGCCGAGCTGCTCGTCGGGGATGGGAATGTTCCAGCGGTCACGAAACGCCTTGACGTCCTCGTCGACCAGCTTCTTGGTCTGGTGCGCGGTGTTCTTGCCCTCGCCGCTCTTGCCCATGCCGAAGCCCTTGACGGTCTTCACCAGCAGCACCGTCGGCTGGCCCTTGTGCGCGTTGGCGCGGTGGAAGGCCGCGTAGACCTTCTGCGGATCGTGGCCGCCGCGATTGAGGCGCCAGATGTCCTGGTCGCTCATCTTCGCCACCATCTCGAGCAGCTTCGGATGGCGGCCGAAGAAGTGCTTGCGGACGAAGGCGCCGTCGTTGGCCTTCATCGCCTGGTAGTCGCCGTCGACCACGTCCATCATCACCTTGCGCAGGATGCCGTCCTTGTCGCGCTGCAGGAGCGGATCCCAGTAGCTGCCCCAGATCAGCTTGATGACGTTCCAGCCGGAGCCGCGGAACTCGCTCTCGAGCTCCTGGATGATCTTGCCGTTGCCGCGCACCGGGCCGTCGAG
>DATCGH010000250.1:0-4093 GCA_036509055.1 Caldimonas sp. | reverse complement strand
CGAGAAGGCGAGGATGATCTTGAGGTTCTGCGGGTCCAAGGAAGCGGCTCCGGCGCGGTGCAGCGCTCGGGTTCGAATCTACCGCAAAGGCCCGAGCAGCTTCAGCAAGTTGCCTTGCGCCACCCGCTCGCGCGCGGCCGGGCTGAGCTGGCGCAGGAACGACTGTACGCTGGCGAACTTCATCGCCTCGCCGTCGGCGCTGCGCTGGCTGGCGTCGGTGCCGACGACGAAGCGCTCCGGCTTCGCCTCGATCAGCGCCAGCCACTCCGGCCAGACGCTTCGGCCGTCGCGCAGGATGGTGTAGTCGGGCGAGCGCGGATGCTGGGCCCAGGTCCGCGCGCTCAGCTCGTAGGTCAGGTTCGGATGCCGCTCGAGCATGCGCCGGGCGACGAACAGCGGCGTGTAGCCGCCATGTGCCCAGATCACGGCGACATCGGGAAACCGCTCGAGCAGCGCCGAGAGCTCGCGCATCCGGGTCCACTCGACGTGCAGCAGCACCGGCATGCGGTAGCGGCGGGCCAGCGCGAGGATGCCGGTCATCGTCGGCCCGGCCGGGTCGTAGTCGGCCTCCGGCAATCCGGGCGAGGGGAAGTGCACCGCCGAGATCTCGCCGATGCCGCGAAAGCGTCCCGAGGCGAGCAGGGCATCGAGCGTCTGCAGCAAGCCCGGGTCGTCGCGGTCCCAGAGCGGCCGGTAGGCCGCCCGCTCCGGCGAGACCGAGGCGAAGGCGATGAACCGGTCAGGGTGACGCCGGGCGCTTTCGGCGATCGACTCGTTGTCGCTGCTCCGACCCCAGAACACGACCGCGCGCTCCGCGCCGTGGCGGCGCATCAGGTCCAGCTGCATGGCCTCGTCGTTGAGATGGGCATGGGCATCGATGAACGGGATCGGCGTGCCCGGTTCCGCGTCGGGCGGTGGCGGCGTGGCGGACGCGCAGGCGGCGGCGAGCGTTGCCGCGACCAGGCACGAGGCGATGCTCGCGAGGCCGCGGGCGCCGGCCGGGGCGCGCCGTCGTCGGGCCGGTCGGTCATCCGCTCGACCCGGCGGCGGCAGTGCGGTCACGACGCCGTCGTCGAGCCGGCGGCGCCGGCACCGGCGAGCCGCTCGCGCACGAAGATGCGCTCGCTCGGGGTCGGCTGGTGCCGCGCGGCCTCGGCGGCTGTCGCGGCGCGAAAGCCGAGGCGCTGCAGCAGCCGGATCGAGGGCAGGTTCTCGGCCTCGACGTTCGCCAGCAGGCGGCTCGTGCCGTGCTCCGACTCCAGGTGGGCCAGCATGGCTGCGGTGGCGCGCGTCGCGTGGCCCCGGCCCTGGTGTGCGCTGCCCAGGAGGTAGGCGACCCAGGCGCTGCCGTTGTCCAGCACGGTGGCCTGCACATAGCCCAGCGGCGGCCGGCCCGGCACGCACACCACCCAGTTCAGCCAGCGCTGCCGGCCATCCGCCGACTCGCGCCGCTCCAGCCGGGCGTAGCGGGCGCGCAGGGAGTCGGCGTCGGCCGGCGGCGCCTCGTCGATGTAGCGATAGAGCGCAGGGTCGGACAGCAGCGCGAACATCGCCTCGGCGTGAGCGGCGGTGAGCGGCTCCAGCACCAGCCCGTCGGCCTGGAGCGTGCGCATGCCGGTCATGTGCTGCGGATGCCGGGCGACGCCGGCTCGACCCTCATGGCTCGCGCTGCGGCAGGGTCAGGCCGGGCCGCTCGTCGTCCCAGGCCATGGCGCTGATGCGCCAGCCGGCGGGCGTGCGGACGAACTGCGTCGAGATCATGCCTCGGGCCTGGAACGGCTCCCCCTTGGCGACGCCCGACTTCGCATAGGCGCTGAAGCGGTGGGCGACATTGCCGAAGATCCGTGTCGTCTCCCAGAGCTCGATCTCCAGGAACTGGGTCAGCTCGCCCGCTTCCACGGCCGCACGGCGCGGGGCGATGAACTCCGCGAGCGAGCTGATCTCGGGGGTCGCGCCGGTGTTCTTGATGAGCAGGCCCATCGGCACGAACAGATCGCGGATGTTGTCGAAGGGCGGCTTGGCGCCGGGCTCGAACGAGACGGCGCGAAAGAACTCCGCGCTCAGGCGGTCGAGCTCCGCCTTGACGACCCCGGGTGCCGACGAGTGCATGGAAGCGCCCTCCGCGGTTCGCGCGCATTGCGGCCCGGAAAGGGCCGTCGAACGGCGAAAGTCGAATATAGGGGAGCGACGGCGCCCGTGCTCGCCTTCGAACGCGCGCGCCGTGCCGCGGCTCAGCGTTGCATGCCCGCCAGCCATGGGCGCAGCTCGAAGGTCAGGAGGCCGGAGCGCACGGCGGGATCGTCGGCGGCGAAGACCCGCAACTCGTCCTCGTCGACGCCGGGCGCGGCGATCATGAAGCCGCCGGAACGCTCATCGAGGAACGGCCCGCCGATCAGCAGCTTGCCGGCGGCGAGCAGGCTCCGGTAGTGGGCGACGTGCAGGTCGAGGCCGTCCTGCTCGAAGAGGGCCACGCCGGCCTTCCAGCGCGGACCCGGCATGTGCACGACGACGAAATGCGACGGCTTCATTCCGGATTACGCCAGGGCGTCGTACTCGTAGGTGGTGATCTCGTACGGGTTGCCGTCGGGGTCTTCGAAGTAGATCGACCAGGACACCTCGTGATCGACCCGCTCGGGCGCCTTGCCGAGCTCGGCGGCGAGGTGGCGCTGCCAGGCGAGCAGGCCTTCGGCGCTCGTGCCGAGGGCGATGGTCGAGCGGCTTTTCGCACCGGCCGGCCGCTCGAACAGGGCGATGTGGATCGTGTCCGACGCGTTGCCGAGGGTGAGCGGGCCGCCGTCGGCGGCCCAGCGTTCGAGCGATGCCAGGCGCCTCAGCCCGAGGACGCGGGCGTACCACTGCTCGGCCGCCGGGCGATCGGCGACGAAGACGTGAAGGTGATCGACGCGTTCGAGCTCGGGCGCCATGGCGGGTCGTGGTCCGGTTGCGGAGGGGTTCTTCGGCTCGGCTCAGAGCGTGCCGTTGATGCGCAGCGCTTCCAGACGCAGCGCGATCTTCTGCTCCAGGTCGCTGAGCTTCTGCCGAACCGCGCTGCGCTGCGCATCGCCCTCGCAGGCGGCGAGGGCGGCGTTCAATGCCGCCCGCTCGTGGAAGAGCTCCACCTCGGGCGGAACGAAGCCGGCGTTCTTCAGGATCTTGAACGGCAGCCGCAAGGCCTCGGGCGTGGCGTCCCAGCCGGCGTCTTCGGGCAGGGGCTTGCCGAAGCCCTCGGTGCCGGCGAGCTCGCCGGAGGCCAATGCTTCGCGCAGGTGGCGGGCGATCTCTTCGTCCTGGGTCGGCATGAACGCTCCTTCGATCGGGAACGGGGCGGAGTCTCAGCGCTCGACCGAGACGATGTGCGCCTGAATCTTGCCATCGACCGCAGCGCTGCCGAAGCGACGGGCGACGGCCTCGGCGGCGATGTCGGTCGCTTCGCCGAGGCGGGCCGCGTCGCGGGCTTCGATCTCGTTGCGCGTCGGCGTTCCCTGGCAGATGGCGATCGCCGGATGGCGCGGCGAGGGCGCCCGGCTGCGCCGGGCGACGGTGCTGATCTCCGCTGCGGCCGCGAAGCCGCCGTTCGCCACATCCCGGGCGATGGCCGACGTGTCGTGGTAGCCGTGCGGCGTGCGCGCCATGAAGCGCGGTGGATCGGCGGGGAACACCGTCGCCAGGGCCTGGGTCACGACGTCGGTGAGTTCGTTCTCCTCGATCCGGTCCCAGGCGTTGAACAGGAACAGGCCGCCCGGCCGCAGGACCCGTCGCGCCTCGGCGAAGGCCTTGGCCTTGTCGGGGAAGAACATGACGCCGAACTGGCAGACGACGGCGTCGAAGCTGGCGTCCTCGAACGGCAACTGCTGGGCGTCGGCGGTGCGCCATTCGACCGGCCGCGCCGTGCCGACCTGATTGGCCCGCTCGATCATGCCGGGGTTCAGGTCGGTGGCGACGATCTCGGCGTCGGGAAGCTGGTAATGGATCGCCGCAGTGACGATGCCGGTGCCGGCGGCGATCTCGAGCACGCGTCCCGGGACTCGCGCCGCCACCCGCTCCGCCAGCTCGCCGGCATAGGGCTCGAAGATCAGGGGAACGAGGTACTCCT
>DATCGH010000249.1:0-2180 GCA_036509055.1 Caldimonas sp. | reverse complement strand
CATGGACACCCTCGCCGCCTGGCCGCCGGAGGCGACGCGGGTGCTGCGCTCCTCGGAACGGGTCGCCTTCAGCACCCTCAAGCTCGCCCTGCCCGGCTACATGATCCTGGCGCAGGTGCCGATCGCCCGGTTCCTGAACGTTCCAAAACGCAATTCGTACGCGGAGTGGGTGCGCCGCCTCGGCAGTCAGTGCGTCGACTTCGTCATCTGCGACGTCACCTCGCAGGTGATCGCCGTGGTCGAGATCCGGCCGCCGCTCGAGCAGATCAGCGACCGGCTGCGCGCCCGTCTCGACCGGGTGGAACGGGTGCTGGAGGCGGCCAACATCCCGGTGCACGTCTGGAACGAGGAGCGGTTGCCGACAATCGAGGCCGCCCGCGACACGCTCCTGCACCTGCGCGCACCGGCCGTGCCCGCGAGCCTGGCCAAGAAGCCGCTGGTCAACCTGCAGCCGCTGACCACCGGCGCCGCGGTCGTGATGGCGGCCGAGGCGGTGGTGGTCGACGCTCCGGAGGCCATCGCGGCACCGGCCAGCGACCCGTTCGCCGACACCGACCGCGACTGGACCCAGGGCGAAGTGATCGAGGTTCGCGAGCCCAGCAGCGCGACCTGGTTCGACGAGCTCGAGGAAGCGGTCTCGCCGGAGCTGCCGCCGCCGGAGAAGCGCTGAGCGGCTGAGGCTAGCTGAGCAGGGCCTGGGCGAACTCGCGCGCGCGAAAGGTCTGCAGGTCGGCGAGCTTCTCGCCGACGCCGATGAAATACACCGGCAACGGCGCCGCCCGCGACCGCGACCAGAGGGCGATGGCCGCCAGCACGCCGCCCTTGGCGGTGCCATCGAGCTTGGTGATGATGAGGCCGGTGAGGTCGAGCGCGGCATCGAAGGCCTGCACCTGGGCGAGCGCGTTCTGCCCGGTGTTGCCGTCGATCACCAGCAGCACTTCGTGCGGTGCGCCGGGCTCGGCCTTGGCGATCGTGCGCCGGATCTTCTTCAGCTCCTCCATCAGGTGCGACTGCGTCGTCAGGCGGCCGGCGGTGTCGGCGATGATGACGTCGCACCCCCGGGCACGGCCGGCGACGACGGCATCGAAGGTCACGCCGGCGGGGTCGCCGCCTTCCTGGCTGACGATTTCGACCCGGTTGCCAACGGGTCCTCGGGCCGAGGCCGAGGCGCCGTCGCGCGCGGGCTCGGCGCGTTCGGCCCAGGCGAGGAGCTGCTCGCGTGCGGCGGCGCGAAAGGTGTCGGCGGCAGCGAGCAGCACCTTCTGATCGGCATCGACCAGGTGTCGGGTCAGCTTGCCGACGCTGGTGGTCTTGCCGGCGCCGTTGACGCCGACCACCATGATCACGGTCGGCACGTGCTCGCCGATCGTCAGCGGCCGCTCGAGCGGCGCCAGGAGATCGGCGATGCAATCGGCGAGCAGGCCGCGCACCGCCGCCGGATTCTCCAGATGCGCGCGCTTGATCCGCCGTTGCAGGTCGTCGAGCAGATGACGGGTCGCGGCGACGCCGGCATCGGCCTGGAGCAGCGCCGCCTCCAGGTCTTCGTACATCGCGTCGTCGATGGTCGCGCCGACGAAGGCCTGGGCGATGTTCGAGCCGGTCTTGCGCAGCCCGGATCGCAGCTTGGCCAGCCAGTCGCTGCGGTCCTCGTCCGGCTCCGCGACTGAGGCAGGGGGCGGCGGGATCCCCGCCGGCAACACAGGCGCCGGCGGCGCGGCGACGACCGGCGCCTCGACATCCGGCCGGATCGCCGGCGGCGGCTGCGGCGACGACACCGGTGGCGGCTCAGGCGACGATTGCGGCGGCGGCGCTTCGGCCGGCTTCTTGCCGAACAGCAGCTCGCCGACGTCGGCGTTGAGCCATTCCATGGCGGTGCGCGGCCGCGTCGTCTCGGCCGGGGCCGCGGTCTCCGCCGCGGGCGGCTTCTTTCGGAAAAAGCTGAACATGGGAAGGCGACGGGCCAGAAAGGTCGACGGCCGCGGTGGCGACCAGAAAAGCGGGCGGTGGGGGGCGACTGCCGGGCCCGAAACCGGTCGTTATACTCGTGGGCTCAGGCGCTTTAGCTCAGTCGGTTAGAGCGACGGAATCATAATCCGCAGGTCCGGGGTTCGAGTCCCTGAAGCGCCACCACCCCATGCTCCGCTGCGTTCTCGCCCTCGCCGCCGCGTTCCTCCTGGCCT
>DATCGH010000248.1:0-5881 GCA_036509055.1 Caldimonas sp. | reverse complement strand
AGGTCGCCGTTCTCACGCAGACGCCGTCCGAACGCGCTTTCTTCCTCCTGGGTGAGCAGGGGAACGCGGTTGACGGCCGTGATGTACGCGTCCAGGTTGCCCAGGGACGGCACCAGCGCCCAGGGGTCGCGGACGGCCAGGTCGGAAGCAGCAGAAGCAGGGGAGTGGGTCATAGGGGTATCAGACATCCTCTCGGTCCATCGGTTCCGCAAATATTAGCACTCGCCGGTCGAGAGTGCTAAGGGCCGCGCAATGGCGACGATCAGCCGTCGCTATGGGATTCAGAGCAAGGCTCATGCCGGGTTTACCCTAGCTGAAGGCGGTATCCATGCGGGCGAGAAGGTCATCGATCGCCCCGAGCAGCTCCGTGACGTCCACCGGCTTGGTCAGGTAGCGGATGGCGCCGGCGGCCAGGGCGACATCGATCTGCGGGCCGAGGGCGTCGGCGGAGACGACGATCACCGGGATCGAGGCGATGTCCGGATCGCTCTTGAAGTAGCGGAGCAGCTCCAGCCCGCTGATGTCCGGCAGGTGCATGTCGAGCAGGATCAGGTGCGGCCGGCGCGCCCGGACGGCCGCCAGGCCGTCGAGGCCGGTGACCGAGACCTCCATCTGCACCTGGTCGCGCTGCGCCAGGATGCCGCGCATCACCTCGACGTTGGTCTCGTTGTCCTCGACGTAGTGGACGATCCGCCGGTGGTAGTCGGCCGGCTCGGAATCGAGGGCGTCGAGGTTGGAGCGGACCGTGTCCGGATTGATCGCCCGCGGCAGGCGCAGGGTGAAGGACGAGCCCTCGCCCGGGAAACTCTTGACGCCGATCGAGCCGCCCATGAGCTCGGCCAGGCGCCGGCTGATCACCAGGCCGATGCCGGTGCCCTGGGTCGCCGAGCGCTCCCGGCCGAGCCGGTTGAACGGCTTGAAGAGCTCCTCCATCTGCGCCGGCGTCATGCCCATGCCGGTGTCGGTGACCGCGATCTCGACGCAGTCCGGCCTGACCAGGCGGCTGGCGATGTGCACCCGGCCGCCGTCGGCGTTGTACTTGACGGCGTTGCTCAGCAGGTTGGTGAGGATCTGCTTCACCCGGGTCGCGTCGCCGACGATGCCGGAGGTGCCCGGGCCGAGGTCCTGGCTGATGCGGATGTCGCGGGCGAGGGCGTCGCTGGCGACCAGCGCGACCGTCGCCGCGATCAGCTCCGGCAGGTCGAGCGTCGCCGGCTGCAGGCGCAGGTTGCCGGATTCGATCCGCGACAGGTCCAAAACGTCGTTGATCATCTCCAGCAGGTGCCAGCCGGCCTGCTGGATCTGCCCGACCCAGGGTCGCTGCGCCGTGGCCAGCGGATGGCGCTGGTCGATCTCCAGCAGCTGGGCGAAGCCGAGCATGGCGTTGAGCGGGGTGCGCAGCTCATGGCTCATCCGCGACAGGAACTCGCTCTTCGCCCGGTTCGACGCTTCCGCCGCCTCGCGCGCCCGCTCAGCCTCCTCCAGCCGGAGGTGCTCGGTGATGTCCTCGACCACGCCGACGATGCGCCAGGGCTGGTTGTCCGAATCGCGCAGCAGGGTCACCGTCGCCCGCACCCAGACGACCTCGCCGGCACGGGTGAGGAAGCGCTTGTGGCGGCGATGCATCGGGATCTCGCCGCTCACCAGCTGCGCGGTCAGCGCCTCGTCGTTGGCGGCGTCCTCGGCATGGGTGAGCTCGGCCGGCGGCAGGGCGATCAGCTCGGCTTCGCTGTAGCCGGTGAGCTCGCAGAACCGCGGATTGGCCTGGATCACCCGCCCGGACAGGTCGGAGTAGATGATGCCGATCGGCACGTTGTCGAGGATGTTGCGGAAGCGCTGCTCGCTTGCCCGCAACGCCGCCTCGGCGACGTGCCGCTCGCCGACCTCGGCGCGCAGGTCGGCGGTGCGCTCGCGCACCGCGCTCTCGATCCGCCGCGTCCGGCCGGTGGTGATCAGGAGCGAGGCGCCGAGCATCGCCGCCGAGAGCAGCCCCGCGGCGGCGAAGAGCAGGGCGCCGCGGTCGAGCGCCTCGGGCATGTCCTGGGGCCGCGCCGTCGCCCTGAGGTCCCACTGCCGGCCGGCAAAGGCGTAGGGCCGCTCGTGGACCAGGCCGGTCGGCGCGGCGTCGCAGCCGGCGCGGCCGGCGACCTTGCGCCGGGTCGTCAGGGGGTCGGCGTCGATGACGCACAGGTCGAGGTAGGCCGGCACCTTGCCCACCAGGGTGGCGAGCTGGGCGTCCATCGCCAGCGAGACGAAGACGACGCCACGCAAGGCCGTGCGCCGATCGACCGGCGTGGCGACCTCGTGGTCGTAGATCGCCTGGTAGACGACGACGCCCATCTGCCGGTCGTTGTCGCCCTGCTGCGTCAGGCGAAAGCCGGCGGTCGCCGCCGGCCGGCCGGTCTCGACCGCCGTCAGGATCGCCGCCCGGGCGGCGGGCACCGACATCGCGTTGACGCCGAGGGCGGTGGCGTTGCTCTCGATCGGCTCGATCTGGCGGATGACGATCACGTCGCCGCTTTCCACCCGGGTTTCCGGCGCGAGCCGGTCGATCGCCGTCGCCGCCGACGCGATCGCGCTGTCGGGCCGGTCGAAGACGCGAAAGGCGGGATTGCCTTCGGCCCGGGCGCGCGCCTCGAACGCACCGATGTCCTCGCGCCGCACCCGCTCGCTCCAGCCCATCGCCCGGATGGCGCCGTCGCCGAGCCAGTTCTCGGTCGCGGCGTGCATCTCGGCGCGACTCGGCTGCCGGTTGACGCTGAAGACGCCGCGCAAGGCCTCCAGCGCCCGCAGCGGCTCCTGCAACTGGGTCATCAGGATCAGCGAGGCGTTCGAGGCGTCGTGGTTGAACGCCGCCCGCAGCCGCGCCGTGTTCCAGCGCTCCATCTGGACGACCGCCAGCGCGAGGAAGGCGGTCACCAGGGCGAGCGTCACGCCGACCGGGATGCGGCGCGGCGCCCACTCCGAGCGCGGCCGGCCGATCAGGGTGAGGGCGATCGGCGTCGCGATCAGCATCCCCGACAGGTCGCCGATCCACCAGGTGCCCCAGTTCAAGGCGAGCGCCCCGTCCGGCACGATGTCGGCGCCATGGAGCACGGCCGTCGCCAGGGTCGGGGCGATCAGGCTGGCGACCCCGCAGGCGGCCATGAAGCGGGCGACGTCGGCCGGTAGGGTGAGGGTGAGCGGGTGGCGCACCAGGTGGCGCACGGCCTCGGCGACCACCCCGGTCTGCAGCGCTGCACCCAGGGCGACGCCCACCGGCAAGGCGAAGGCGATCAGCTCGTGCGGGCCGCCGGTGGCGACCGGCAGGGCGTTGACGAAGAAGGCGCCGAGGGCCACCGCGCCCAGCATCGGCCGGCCGTAGACGAGCACGCTCGCCAGGCCGATGCCGGCCGCCGGGTAGAGCGGCGAGGCGTAGCCCGGCGGGATGGCGATCAGCAGGGCGAGGGCACCGGCCGCGGCGTAGGCGAGAAGGGTCAGGGCGAAGGGCAGGCCCAGGCGAGCCCAGCCCGTCTCTATCAGCGGCGGCATCGATCCTGCGGTGGTGGGCGGCATCGGTCGGTGGTCGTCGCCCAGGAGCGGTCAGCTCAGGCCCGTGTCGATGGGCGACGATAACCGGCCGCGCCCCGCCGGCGGCACGTTGGGTGCCGCGATCAGACGTTGAACAGGAAGTTCAGCACGTCTCCGTCCTTGACGACGTATTCCTTGCCCTCGGATCGCATCTTTCCGGCCTCCTTGGCGCCCTGCTCGCCCTTGAAGGCGATGTAGTCGGCGAAGGCGATCGTCTGGGCGCGGATGAAGCCGCGCTCGAAGTCGGTGTGGATCACGCCCGCCGCCTGCGGTGCGGTGTCGCCGACGTGGATGGTCCAGGCGCGCACCTCCTTGACCCCGGCGGTGAAGTAGGTCTGCAGGCCGAGCAGGGTGAAGGCGGCGCGGATCAGTCGCGCCAGGCCCGACTCGGTCTGGCCCATCTCGGCGAGGAACATCTGCCGGTCCTCGTCGCTCATGTCGGCGAGCTCGGCCTCGGTCTTGGCGCTGATCACGACCACCGGCGCATGCTGCCGCGCGGCGACCTCGCGCAGCCGGTCGAGGTGCGGGTTGTTCTCGAAGCCGTCCTCGGCGACGTTGGCGACGAACATTGCCGGCTTGGCGGTGATGAGGCAGAGCGGCTTCAGCACCGCCTGCTCCTCCTTGCTGAAGGCGATGGAGCGCACCGGCCGGGCCTGGTCGAGGGCGGCGCTGCACTTCTCGAGCACGTCGACCAGGCGCTTGGCTTCCTTGTCGTTGCCCGACTTGGCGACCTTGACCGAGCGGGCGTGCGTCTTCTCGACGGTGGCGAGGTCGGCGAGGCAGAGCTCGGTCTGGATCACCTCGATGTCCGAGACCGGGTCGACCTTGCCGGCGACGTGGATCACGTTCTCGTCCTCGAAGCAGCGGACGACGTTGACGATCGCGTCGGTCTCGCGCACGTGGGCGAGGAACTGGTTGCCGAGGCCTTCGCCCTTGGACGCGCCGGCCACCAGGCCGGCGATGTCGACGAACTCGACGATCGCCGGAACGATGCGTTCCGGCTTGACGATGTCCGCCAGCTGGGCAAGGCGCGAATCGGGCAGCTCGACCACGCCGACGTTCGGCTCGATGGTGCAGAACGGATAGTTCTCGGCGGCGATGCCTGCCTTGGTGAGGGCGTTGAAGAGGGTGGACTTGCCGACGTTGGGCAGTCCCACGATGCCGCATTTCAGGCTCATGGAGGAGGGGTCTCGGCAACGGGGAAAGGGGCGATTTTAGTCGGCGACCGCTGCGCTCTCGGGTGCGCTCCGGGCGCTGCGGGCGGGCCGCGGATTGGAAAAGACGAGCACGCCGTCGTCGACCCGCGACCAGCGCAGGCTGACGAGGTCGCGAAGGTAGTTCTGGTGCAGCTGCCATGGCGGCTTCGAGCCCTGCTGCGGAAAGAGATGCAGCGAGCGCTGCACGTAGCCCGAGCTGAGGTCGAGCCAGGGCGCGCCGCCGACCTCGGGATCGGCATTGCGCGGCGTCGCCTGGCGCATGCCGGTTCGCGCCATGTGCTTCAGCAACCGGCAGACGTACTCGGCGATCAGGTCCGATTTCAGCGTCCAGGAGGCGTTGCTGTAGCCGAACACCGAGACCAGGTTGGGCACGTCGCTGAACATCGCGCCTTTGTAGTTGAGGGTGCGCGGCCACTCGACCGGGGTGCCGTCGACGCTGATCGCGGCGCCGCCGAAGGCCTGCAGCGTCAGGCCGGTGGCGGTGACGATCAGGTCGGCCGGCAGCTCCTCGCCGCCGGCCAGGCGCACGCCGGTCGGGGTGATGGACTCGATCTCGCCGGTGGCGATGGCGGCGCGGCCGCTCTTCAGGGCGCGGAACAGGTCGCCGTCGGGCACCAGGCACAGGCGCTGGCGCCACGGGTCGTAGCGCGGCGTGAAGTGCGGCTCGAGCGCCTGCTCGGGGCCCATCCAGGCGCGGATGCCGCCGAGCAGGAGCCGCTTCGCGCGGGCCGGATTGCGACGGCAGAGGTTGAAGAAATAGAGGCCGAGGAGGAGGCGCTGCCAGCGCATGACGGCGTTCGCCGCGCCCATCGGCAAGAGCCGGCGCAGCGACTTCGCCAGGCCGTCTTCGGAGGGCCGCGACAGCATCCAGGTCGGCGAGCGCTGCAGCATCGTCACCCGCGCGGCGCTCCGCGCCAGGGCGGGCACCAGCGTCACCGCGGTCGCGCCGCTGCCGATGACGACGACCTGCTGGCCGGCGACGTCGATGTCCTCGGGCCACTGCTGCGGATGGACGATCCGGCCCGTGAAGTGCTCGGCGCCGGGAAACGCCGGTGCGTAGCCCTCGGCGTAGCGGAAGTAGCCGCTGCACATGA
>DATCGH010000247.1:0-3495 GCA_036509055.1 Caldimonas sp. | reverse complement strand
CGCAGATCGCCGGCCTCGACCGGCGGCCCACCGGGATCGTCGCCCTCAACGACCTGATGGCCCTCGGCCTGATGGCGGGCCTGCGCGACGCCGGCCTGGCCGTGCCGCGCGACGCCTCGATCGTCGGCATCGACGGCCTCTTTCTCGCGGCCTTGTCGAACCCGATGCTGACGACGGTGCAGCTGCCGGTGCGCGACATGGCGCGGGCGATGGTCGAGATCGCGATCGGGCCCGGTGCCGGCACGACTGCGGTCGAGAGCGAACGGGTGTTCACGCCCACCCTCCTGGTCGAGCGCGAGTCGGTCGGGCCGCCGCCGGTCGCGAAGCGCAAGCGATGAAGCGCGTCTTCGTCAGCCACCCGAGCGACAAGCTCGACGCCTATTTCGGCGACAAGGCGACCCGCGCGCTGCAGGCGATCGCCGAGGTCCGCTTCAACTCCGAGCCGCGCGAGCTGGCGACCTCCGAGCTGATCGCCGCCGCCCAGGGCTGCGACGCGCTGATCGCCTACCGGCAGACGCCGGGGCCGGAGGCGCTGTTCCGCGAGCTGCCGCGGCTGGCCGCGTTCATTCGCTGCGCCGTCGACATCCGCACCGTCGACGTCGCCGCGGCGAGCCGGCACGGCGTGCTCGTGACGCAGGCGACCCCGGGCTACATCACCGCGGTCGCCGAATGGATCCTGGCGGCGATGATCGACCTGGGTCGTGGCCTCAGCCGCTACGTCGAGGCCTATCACCGTGGCGAGACGCCGGCCCCGACCATGGGCCGGGAGCTGCGCGGCTCGACCCTGGGCGTGATCGGCTTCGGCCAGATCGGCCAGCACCTGGCCGACCTTGCGCTCGCCCTCTCGATGCGCGTCGTGGTGACGACGCTGCAGCCGATCGGCCCGCACCCTCGCCTGCGCCAGGTCGCCTTGCCGGCGCTGCTTGCCGAATCGGACTTCGTCGTCTGCCTCGCGCCCGCCAATGCCGAGACCGAGAACCTGCTCGACGCGGCCGCCTTCGCGACGATGAAGCCGGGAGCGTTCTTCGTCAATGCCGCGCGCGGCGAGCTGGTCGACGATGCCGCCTTGCTGCAGGCTCTCGACAGCGGCCGGCTCGCCGGCGCCGCGCTCGACGTCGGCCGTGCCCCCGACCAGATGCCGGCGCCGGCGCTGGCGCGCCATCCGCGCGTCGTCGCCGCGCCGCACATTGCCGGCCTGACACGACCGGCGACCGAGCACCAGGCGCTCGAGACCGTCGCCCAGCTCGGCCACCTGCTGCGCGGCGAAGTGCCAGAAGGCGCGGTGAACGCAGCGCAGGCGACGCGCTGGCGTGCGTGGCCCGACGAGAAAGGAAGCACCCCATGACCGCTGCTCCGCTGGCTCCCTACCCAGCCGCGTGCGACTGCCACATGCATGTCTACGAGGACCGCTGGCCGCTGGCGCCGACGGCGACCTTCAAGCCGCCGCAGGCGCCCGCCGCCGACTACCTCGCGGCGCGTCGCGCCATGGGCTCGGAGCGCACCGTCGTCGTCCAGCCGACCGGCTACGGCTTCGACAACCGCTGCACCCTCGAAGCCACCGCCGCGCTCGGCCCCGAGACGCGCGCCGTCGTCGTCGTCGCACAGGACGAATCGGGGGCCGAGCTGGCGCGCCTGCACGGTCTGGGCGCGCGCAGCGTCCGCTTCATGATGCTGCCAGGCGGCGTGCTGCCCTGGTCGGCGCTCGCCCCGACCGCGGCCCGGATCGCTCCGCTCGGCTGGCACGTCGACCTGCAGCTCGACGGCCGCGACCTACCGCAGCACGAGGCGGCGCTGCTCGAGCTGCCGTGCCGGCTGGTGGTCGACCACGTCGGCCGCTTCCACGGGCCGACCACCCCAGGGAGCCCGGCCTTCGCCTCGCTCTGCCGCCTGCTCGACGCCGGCCGCTGCTGGGTCAAGATCTCGGCGCCTTACGAAAGCTCGAAGCTCGGTCCGCCCGACTATGCCGACATCGCGCCGCTGGCGCGGGCGCTGGCCGAGCGCTATCCGGACCGGTGCCTCTGGGCCAGCAACTGGCCGCATCCGAACGTCGTGCCGCGCCCGGCCGACACGGCGATGGTCGAGTGGGCGTTCGGCTGCATCGCCGACGGGCCGGCGCGGCGCCGGATCCTGGTCGACAACCCGGCCGAGGTCTACGGCTTCTGAGCGCCGGCGACGAGCGGCCTCACTGCACGATGTAGAAGCTCATCAGCACCTGGGTCGGCAGGCGCTGGCCGACGCAGAGGTACAGGCGCTCGTTCAGCCACGACCAGCGCGGATCGCCGGTCTCGAGCGCGACCTGGCCGCGAAAATAGACCTCGGCCGGATCGACCGGCTCGCCGCGCAGGAGCCGACCCGTCACCTCGGCGCTGGCGGCGCGCATGGCGTTGTTCTGGACAAAGACGCGGGCGCCGTCCTCGAGCTCGAGCATGTAGCGCGCCTCGAGGCGGGCCAGGGTGCCGCCGTGGATCATCTGGAAGTCGGCGCCGGTCAGCACCCGCCCCGCCAGGCGGCCGCCGACCGTGCCGCCGAGGATGGGCACCAGTCGACGCTGGCCGAGCGGCGAGTGGCCGGCATCGATCGGCACGCCGACCTCGACCGCGAGGTTGCAGAGGTGATCGAGCGCGGGCGGCGGCAATGTGAAGTCGGACATGGTTGGCCTCGTTTTGCGCGCGCCGCGTCGCGGCTGGCGTCGCGCGCAGTGTCGGCGACGACAGCTCGCCACGTAAACTTCGCGCCAACCCGCATTTCGTCATGGACTATCCCGGCAATCTCTTCGCTGTCGCCGCCCCGAGCGGCACCGGCAAATCGAGTCTCGTCAAGGCGCTGCTCGAGCTCGACTCGCACCTCGTCGTCTCGATCTCGCACACCACCCGAAAGCCACGCGGCCAGGAGCAGGACGGGCGCGAGTACCACTTCATCGACGAGCCCGAGTTCCGGCGGATGATCGACGCCGGCCAGTTCGTCGAATGGGCCGAGGTGCACGGCAACCTCTACGGCACCTCGAGCGGTGCGATCGAGGAGCGGATCGTCCACGGCCAGGACGTGGTGCTCGAGATCGACTGGCAAGGGGCGCTGCAGATCAAGCGGCTGTTCCCGAACGCGATCCTGATCTTTCTCCTGCCGCCGAGCTGGGACGAGCTGCTGCAGCGGCTGCAGCGCCGCGGCGAGGACGATCCGCAGGTGATCGCGCAGCGGATGGAGAACGCGCGCATCGAGGTGTCGCAAGCCCGGCACTTCGACTTCGTTATAATCAATGCCCTGTTCGAGTCGGCGCTGTTCGATCTCAAGGCGATCGTCCACTCCCAGCGCCTCAAGTACGCGTCCCTGCTGCGGGCCAAGCCCGCTGTCTTCGCGGCACTCGACCTGCTCTGACGATAGATCCCTGCCCTCTGGGCCGCTCGCGGCCCTTTCGAAAGCATCCATGGCCCGCATCACCGTCGAAGACTGCCTCGTCAAGATCCCGAACCGCTTCCAGCTGGTGCTCGCCGCGACCTA
>DATCGH010000246.1:0-2750 GCA_036509055.1 Caldimonas sp. | reverse complement strand
CCCTGGACGATGCGCACCTTCTCGATCGGCACGCCGAACACGTCGACCGCGAGCTGCGCATAGCTGGTCTGGATGCCCTGGCCCATCTGCTGCGTCGCCGAGTAGATCTCGATGAAGCCGTCGGGCGTGACGTCGATCGAGACCTTCTCCTCGAAGGCCAGGCCGCTGGTCCACTCGAGGAAGGTGGCAATGCCGCGGCCGCGCAGCTTGCCGCGCTTCTTCGATTCCTCGCGGCGCGCGGCGAAGCCGTTCCAGTCGGCGAGCGCCAGGCCCTGGTCCATGATCTTCTCGAACGAGCCGCTGTCGTAGGTCTGGCCCATCGCGTTGGTGTAGGGCATCTGCTCCGGCCGGACCAGGTTGCGCCGGCGCAGCGCCGCCGGATCCATCTTCATCTGGCGCGCCGCTGCGTCCATCAACCGCTCGATCAGGTAGATCGCCTCGGGCCGGCCGGCGCCGCGGTACGGTCCGGTGGGGGTGGTGTGGGTGAGCACGGCGGTGTAGTGCAGATCGATCGTCTTCAGGTCGTAGATGCTGGTCGAGACCCACGGGCCGATCAGCAGCTGGATCGCGACGCCTGCCGGCGTGGCATAGGCGCCGACGTTGGCGAGCGACTTGACGCGCAGCGCCAGCACCCGGCCGTCGGCGTCGAGCGCGAGCTCGGCCCGGCTGGCGACATCGCGGCCGTGGTAGGCCGAAAGGAACTCTTCGCTCCGCTCGGCCTGCCAGCGCACCGGGCGCTTAAGCGCCCGCGCGGCGAAGGCAACGACCAGGTCTTCCGGATACGGGCCGGTCTTCATGCCGAAGCCGCCGCCGACGTCGCCGACCAGCACGTGCACCTGCGGCGGCGCCAGGTCGGGCAGCGTGGCCGCGATGCCGCCGCCCACGGCCGTCGGCATCTGGTTGCTGATGCGCACCTCGATCCGGCCGCTCGCCTCGTCGAAGCGGGCGACGACCGAGCGAGGCTCCATCGGCGAGGGCGCGAGGCGCTGATTGACGACATCGAGCGCGACCCGATGCGCGGCGCGGGCGAACGCCGCCTCGGTGGCGGCCGCGTCGCCGTGCCGCATCTCGGCGGCGATGTTGTCGGGCGCCTCGGCGGTGACGACGGCGGCACCGGCTTGCACTGCGGCCCGCGCGTCGGTCACCGACGCCAGCTCCTCGAGGTCGAGGACGATCGCATCGAGGGCGTCGCGCGCCTGCTCGCGCGACTCGGCGACCACCGCGGCGATCGCCTCGCCGACGTAGCGCGCGAACTCGTGCGCCAGGGCGCGGCGCAGCGGGCTGACGGTGCTGCGTCCGTCGGCCCGTCGGAAGTCCGGCGTCGTCGGCAATCCCTTGACGCCGGCGGCCGCCAGGTCGGCGCCGGTGAAGACGCCGATCACCCCCGGCATCGCGCGCGCCGCGGCCACGTCGATACCGGCGATGCGTGCATGCGCGTACGGCGAACGCAGGAAGGCGATCACCGTCTCGCCGGGCACGGCGACGTTGTCGGTGAAGCGGCCGCGCCCTTCGAGCAGGGCGCGGTCCTCGATGCGCGGCACGGCACGGCCGCTGCCGAAACGCGCGACGGCGTCGGGTGCATTCATGAGTCAGGCTTTCAGAAGTGAGGTCGGTTCAGGACTGGAGCGAAGCCCACATGTCCTTGTCGCGTTCCGCCGTCCAGATGCGCGGATCGCGGTGCGCCGTCGCCTCGTCGTAGGCCCGGGAGACGTCGAAGGGCATGCAGTGCTCGTAGATGAATTGCTGACCGTAGCGCGGGCGCAGCGTCGCATCGGT
Organism: Caldimonas sp.; assembly: GCA_036509055.1. GTDB lineage: Bacteria > Pseudomonadota > Gammaproteobacteria > Burkholderiales > Burkholderiaceae_C > Schlegelella_A. The sequence goes on along the minus strand of DATCGH010000246.1, from coordinate 974 downwards.
GTCGGCGAACACGCGCTTCAGGTCGTGGCCCTGGGCGACGCCTTTCTTGACGCTCGCGAACATGTCCTGGATGAAGGCGCGCGTGGAGGCGATGCCTTCGCGGCACATCGCCGGGTCGGTGAGGGCCGCGCCGCGACCCGGCACGATGGCCTTGGCGCCGAGCGCCTCGACCCGGTCGAGGGTCGTCGGCCAGTCGCTGAAGTAGGCGTCGCCGGCGTAGACGGTGGCGCCGTACTCCACCAGGTCGCCGCTGAACAGGATCTTCTGCTGCGGCAGCCAGGCGACGGTGTCGCCCTTGGTGTGGCCGCGGCCGAGCTGCATCAGCTTCACCTCGATCTTGCCGAGCCAGACCGTCATCTCGCCCTTGAAGGTCAGGGTCGGCCAGGTCAGGCCGGGAATGGTCTCCACCGACTGGAACAGACGCGGAAAGCGCTCGATCTCGCTCTTCATGTCGGCGGCGCCGCGCTCGACGATGAGGTCGCGGGTGTCCTCGCTGGCGATGACCTCGCTCGCCCCGTAGGCGCTGGCGCCGAGCACGCGCACCGCGTGGTAGTGGCTCAGCACCACGTACTTGATCGGCTTGTCGGTGACCTCGCGGATGCGCCGGATCACGTCGGCCGCCATCACCGGCGTGGCCTGGGTGTCGAGCACCATCACCGCGTCGTCGCCGATGACGACGCCGCTGTTCGGGTCGCCTTCCGCGGTGTAGGCGTAGGCGTTGTCGGAGAGCTTGGTGAAACTGACCTTCTTCTCGGCGAGGTCGGCTTGGGAGGCGAAGGCTTTGCTCATGATCGGATCCCGCTAGGAGGAAGCGGGCATTTTGAGCGATGCGAGAAAAGCCGCCACGGTGTCGTGGAAGCGGTTCGGCAGCTCGGCGACGCTGAGGTGCGCGGCCTCCTCCAAGACCGTCAGCTCGGCGCCGGGAATGCGCTCGGCGATGGCCCGCGCCATCTCCGGCGTCGCGCCCAGGTCCT
>DATCGH010000245.1:0-3954 GCA_036509055.1 Caldimonas sp. | reverse complement strand
GACGACCGCCCGCTGCAGCTCGCGGATCGCCGGCATCGCCGCCATCCGGCCGTAGGGCATCTGCGCGAGTCCGGAGATCGCGTTGTAGGCGCAGTTGACCATCAGCTTCGACCACAGCTCGGCCATCACGTCGGCGGAGATCCGCACCGGCACTTTGGCGGTTGCGAACAGGTCGACCAGGCCCTGAAGGCGTGCCGCCGTGGCTGGCTGTGCGGCTTCGGCCGCGCGCATCGCGCCGATCACCAGGTCGCCGCGTCCGTAATGCTTGACGACCCCAGGCTCGGGCATCGCCGTGGCGACATAGACAACGGCCGGCACCACGGGCTGGGGCACGCGCCGGGCGATCGTCGCCGCGTTCTCGACCCCGTTCTGCAGGCTGAGGACCAGCGCGTCGGCGCCGAGATGCGGCGCCATGGCCTCGGCCACCGCTTCGGTGTCGGTCGACTTGACGCAGAACAGCACCAGCCCGGCGCCTTGCACCGCCGACAGCTCGGCGCTCGCCCCGATCGGCACGATCTCGACCCGGTCGGCCCGCTCGAGACGCAGGCCGGCTCGCTGGATCGCCTCGACGTGCGCTGCCCGACCGATCAGGGTGACGGCATGGCCGGCCTGGGCGAGCACGGCGCCGAAGTAGCTGCCGACGGCACCGGCACCGACGACCGCGACACGTTGCAAAGGAGCATTCACCCAGACCATTTTCGGTCAGGCCGAACGCTTGGGAACCGGTGTTTCACCGAGCGTCCTGTCCCGGCATCGCGACACCGCGCTATGTCTTTGGGGCTATTCATCGCCGTCCGGCGCGACCCCTAGACTTTGACGGCGCGTCGCCCAAATGGTCGATCAGGCGATCGGCCGTGCCGAACGTGCGGGAGGAAACAACAGATGGTGAACCGTCGACAAACCCTGGCGACGCTTGCGGCTGGCACGGCGTCCGCGCTCGGTGCCCCGGCCTTCGCCGCGCCCAGCAAGGACGAGAAGCGGGCCGAGGTGCGCAAGATGGCGCAGGAGACCCTCGGGAAGCTGTATTCGGTGCAGCCGAGCGCGAAGAAGGCGATCGAGAGCTCGGCAGGGTACGCGGTGTTCAGCAACTTCGGCATGAAGATCCTCGTCGCCGGCGGCGGCTCCGGCGACGGCGTCGCGGTCAACACCAAGACCAAGGCCGAGACCTTCATGAGCATGGTCGAGGTGCAGGCCGGCCTCGGCATGGGCATCAAGAAGTTCCGTCTGGTGTGGGTGTTCGAGCAGGCAGCGCTGCTGCAGAAATTCGTCAGCTCCGGCTGGGAGTTCGGCGCCCAGGCCACGGCGGCGGCGCAGACCGGAGGCACGGGCGCCTCGTACCAGGGCGCGGTCGCCGTATCGCCCGGCGTGTGGCTCTATCAGCTGACCGGCGATGGCCTCGCGGCCGAGCTGACCGTGAAGAGCACGAAGTACTACAAGAACAAGGACCTCAACTGAGGCTTGCCCGGGGCCTCGGGATCGAGGCCGATCGGCTTACGGCGACACCTTGGACCAGCCCGGCCCCGGGTCGAACGCCTTCGTGGCGGCGGCCCGCGCCGCGGTGTCGGAACCGAGATCTCGCTCGTAGATCTGGACGTCGTGACTGATCATGAAGGTCTTGACGCCGCTGTCCATGTACGAGACCGGCCAGGCGATGACGGCGAAGCCGCCGAAGAGTCTGCCCTTGGCGATGTAGCTGAGCGCGCCGCCCGGCGCATGCGGGCCCTGCTCGGTGAGCAGCTTGTAGCGGTAGCCGTGATAGCCGGCCGCGCTGCCGAGCCCGGCCGCAGCCAGCGCCGGGCCGATCGGGCTCTGCGGCTCGTCGGCCCGCGTCGGCCAGTACAGGCCATCGCGCTTGCCGGGAGTGCTCGACAGCTTCGAGGCGTATTGCAGAATGCGGTCGCCATCGTGATCGACGGCCACGTATTCGAGCTCTGCGTCGCGGATCGCCAATAGCGTCTGCATCACCGCCAGCTCGTTGCGGCCGATGCGGCGGATCCGCATTTCCTCTCCGCCCGCGATCGTGTCGAAGCGCCAGCCGGTGCCCGACTTGACGATCGGGATCGGCAGGGTCCAGCCCTCCTTGCCGACCGTCACGTGGGCCCGCTTGTCGTCCACCAGCTTGATCGCCCGCGCCTGGGCCCACAGTTCCAGGAAGGTGTAGCGGATGTCGGCGCCGACCGGCGGGATGAACTCGCGGAAGTCGGCGCCGAGCATGACCTTCAGGGCCGCCTCGTCGTTGATCGCGACCGCTTCGCCAAAGGCGGCCATCGCTGCTTCCGGCGTCTCGAAGGTCTGGCGGCTCGAGGCGGCATGTACCGGCGCGGCCATCAGCACCAGCGCGCCGGCCAGCACGGTTGCATTGAGAAGTCTCCGCACCGTCAGTTTCGTTCTAGCTGCATTCATGCCGGTTCTCCTCAGCGACGCCCGCCACCACCGCCGCGCCCACCCCCGCCGCCGCGACCGCCGCCCGCGCTTCCCCGGCTGGCGCCCGAGCTCTGCATGCTTCCGCGGCCGCGGTCGCCGCTGCGTTGCGCCGCGCCGCCGCCCTGGTTCACACCGCTAAAGGCGTTGTCGCGACCGGCGCCGCTCCGGCCGCCAAGGTCGCCCGAGCCGCCGCGGTCGCCGGAAGGGCCCGCCCGGTCGGCCGCCCCGGCCCGATCGCCCGCGCCTGCACGGTCGCCTGCGCCGCCGGCCCGATCGCCGCCGGCCCGGCGATCGCTGGTGCCGGCACGATCGCCCGACCCTTCGCGACCGCGGAATTCGTTGCGCCGGTCGGCGCCGGCCGAGTTCTTGCCGAACTTCTCGCGGGTGGCGTTGTCGCGGTAGGAAACGCCCTGACGATGGCTGGAATCATGATTCCACTTGCCGCCTTGGCCCTTGTTTCGATCGAAGTTGCGGTCGATGTTGGTCGCGCGATTGACGTCGATGTTGATGTCGCCGCCGCCCCAATTGCAGTTGCCGAAGATGGCGCCCGCGGCAGCGAAGCCGAGGCCCCACGCAAGCCCGGCGCCGAAGGCGTAGCCGGGGTAGTAGGCGGGATACGGCGGCCAGTAGTACGGCGGATAGGCGGGGTACCCCCAGCCACCGTAGACGACGGCCGGCTCGTAGGCCGGCACGTAGATCACCTGCGGGTTGGTCGGCTCGATGCGGATGATCTTCGTCTCCGCCTGCTCGACCACGACCGTCTGCTGCTCGGTGGTCTTGAGGTTGCCCGAATCCTGAGCCTTGGCGCGCAGGCGCTGCACGGCGGCGAGCACGTCCTTCTGCTGGGCGAGAACGGCGTCGCCGAGCTTCTTGGTCCAGTCGAGCTGGTCGTTCATCGGCTCCAGGACCTGCGGGAAGGCGACCAGCGACTTGACGCTCACGTCCCAGGACTGGTTCGCCACCGCCTTGACGGCCGCCTCGCCCTTGAGCGTGGGATTGGCCTTCAGCCAGCGCGCGGCCTGCACGACCTCCAGGGGATAGGTGGAGGCCATCAGCGCCTGGGACAACACTGAATCGGGATAGAGCGCGATCGGTGCCACTAGTTGCTCGATCTCCTCGGCCTTGAACGTGGGAGCCGCCGGCGCGGCGGCGGCGTCTTGGGCGACGGTCGACGACCGCCATGCCGGCAGAATGACGATGGACAGTAGGAGCACCAGACCTTGCATGCGGCGATTCATGGATCGTTACCTCCACTCAGGATGAAATCGACCACGGGAACGCCAACCCGCGGCACCCACTATCCGCACTTGGAGAAGGCTAGATCAAGAGGCGGACGCGGGCGCTGCCGAAGCGGTCGATCCGTAGGGGAATCGCGCTCGACGAGGCTCGCTCACTCGACGACGGTGAACGGGACCATTGCGGCGTTCACGCCGTTGGCCGCCAGCTCCAGCTTGTAGTTTCCCGCCGGCCAGCCGTCGGGCTTCGCAATGTGAAACTCGGTGGCCGCCGGGCCACTCGGGGCGATGGTCT
>DATCGH010000244.1:0-3850 GCA_036509055.1 Caldimonas sp. | reverse complement strand
CCGTCGCGCACGTCGAGGCGCCGCACCTCGATGCCGGGCGTGCCGCGCGCGGCCTCGACCTCGGCCTCGGTCGCGCCGGTGGCGACGACCACGTCGCCGGCGGCGGCGAAGGCCCGGGCGATGCCGGCGCCGATGCCGCTGGTGGCGCCGGTGACGAGAACGCGCCGGCCACTCATCGCCGGCCCTCGAGCGCCGCGCGCACGTGGCCGGCGCGGGGGATCGGCGCGACGGCGCCATAGCCCTCGGTCGAGAGCGCCGCCGCAGCGGCGGCATAGCGGCCGGCGTCCGCCAGCGAGTCGCCGGCGATCAGGCGGGCGACGAAGGCGCCGCCGAAGGCGTCGCCAGCACCGGTGGCATCGACCGGCTTGCAGGCGAAGGGGGCGATGCGGTGTCGCTGGGCGGCATCGGCGACGATCGCGCCGCGCTCGCCGAGCTTCAGCGCCACCGTCTTCGCGCCCAGCCCGAGGCAATGGTCGACCAGCGCGTCGGCGTCATCGATGCCGGTGATCGCGCGCACATCGTCGTAGCTCGGCAAGCAGATGTCGGCGAGCCGCATGACGTCGCTCATCACCGCGCGCGCCCGGGCTATCGACCAGAGCTTGAGGCGCAGGTTGGTGTCGAACGAGACCTTGACGCCGGCATTGCGCGCCACCTCGAGCGCGGCATAGCCCGTGTCGCAGGCACCGGCCGAGATCGCCAGCGAGATGCCCGACAGGTGCAGCACCTTCGCCGCCGCAATGCGCTCGCGTGGCAACTCCGCCGGCGTCAGCCGGCTGGCGGCGGAGCCGCTGCGGAAGAAGTGGAATTCGTGGCCTCGTGGGCCGTGGGTGACGAAGTAGATCGCCGTGGAGGCGGCGGCGTCGGTCCGGACGCTGCCGTGGTCGACGCCCTCCTCGTCCCACAGAGTGCGCAGCATGCGGCCGTGCTGGTCGTCGCCGAGAGCGCTGAAGTAGCCCACCCGCGCCCCCTGGCGGGCGGCGGCGATCGCGAAGTTGGAGCTGTCGCCGCCGAAGCCCTGCAGATAGAGGCGACCGCCGCCCTCGGCGGTCTGGTTGAACTCGACCAAGGGCTCGCCGTACGCGAGGATGTCGAGCGGAGTGGTCACGTCAGGGGCAGTCGAACTGGCGATGCACGATGATGCCACCCGGGCAGCGACTGCCACATCGCCTGGCCGGCGACGCCAACCTTTCTTCCGGACCGGGCCGCGGCAAGCGCCGACGCTGGCGCGCTCCTTGCACTCGCGGTCGGGATCGTGCGCATCCTGCTGGTTTCCGACCTTCACTACACCCTGCCGCAACTCGACTGGGTGGTTCGATCGGCGCCGCTCTTCGACCTCGTGGTTCTCGCCGGCGACCAGCTCGACATCAGCTCCACCGTCTCGCTCGACGCGCAATCGATCGTCATCCTGCGCTACCTCGCCCTCCTGCAGGCGGCCGGCAAGGTCGTCATCGGCTCGGGCAATCACGACCTGACCGGCCCGGATGCGCAGGGCGAGCAATCGGCCCTGTGGCTGGCCGAGGCCCGCGCCACCGGCGTGCCGACCGACGGCGACTCGCTGACGATCGACGACACCCTGGTCACGATCTGCCCGTGGTGGGACGGTCCCGCCGGCCGAACAGCCCTCGAGGCGCAGCTCGCGGCCGACGCGCGGCGGCGGCCGCGGCGCTGGGTCTGGGTCTACCACTGGCCGCCGCTGGGCTCGCCGACCTGCTGGACCGGCAAGCGCCACTACGGCGATGCCGATGTCGGCGGCTGGATTGCGGCGCACCAGCCCGATCTCGTCCTCACCGGGCACGTTCACGAGTCGCCGTTCAAGCCGGAGGGATCGTGGGCCGATCGGATCGGCGCCACCTGGGTCTTCAACGCCGGCCGGCAGATCGGTCCGGTGCCCTGCCATGTCGAGATCGACCTGGCGCAGGGAACCGCCGCGTGGCGATCGATGATGGGCACGGAGAGCCTGAGCCTCGCCGCGGACCGGGCGCCGTCGCGAACCGTCTTCTGATCGCGTCGGCGCCGCCGAGCGGCCGGTCAGTATTCCGGGTTCGGGTCGCGTGCCGAGCCCGGCCGGGCGGTCGGGGCCTGCCCTTGCGCGAGCTTGGCGAGGACATCGCTCACCATCGAGAGCCCGGGCGCGTCGCCGTACTGCTGCTTCAGGTCGGCGAGATAGGTGGTGACGACATTCAGCCGTTCCGCCAGGCCGATCGCCACCAGGCGCGAAATCAGCGGATCGCTGGCCAGCAGCGCCTTGCCGTCCGCGGCATGGCGCAGGACGCTCGGCTCGGTCGCCTCGACGGTGGCGCCGTTGACGCCGTCGAGGAGGACCGCAATCTCGCCGATCAGCGCCCCGGGGCGGGTGACGGTGTTGACCGTGATCGGGCCCTTGCGAACCCGCAAGGCGCCGGAAACGAGGATCCACAACGCCCCGGACGAGCCGCCCTCCTCGACGACGATCTCGCCCGGTGCGAACTCGACGGTGGGAAGCGAAGCCGAGAGCGTCAGCATGTCCTGCATCGCGAGCATCGTAAGCGAGGGTAAACAAGCGCGGATTCCCGACAGTCGGCCCCCCTTGGTCAAGGGGGCATTGCGAGCGCACACGGGCGTGCGGGTCCTAGAATTGCATACCAAATCGGGAACAACAAACAAGGTACCCACCGTGTCGATCCATCGCGCCAAATCGGTTCTTTCCGCGCTCTTGCTGGGGGCTGCAGCGATGCTCGCCAGTACCGGCTCGGCCCAGGCCGCGATCTACACCGGCAAATGGGATCCGGCGTACGGCGGGATCTTTCCTGATCTGGGCTGGAGCGCCACGGCCAAGTTCGACGTGCCGAGCTCGTGCCTTGCCCTCAGCGGCAACAACCTGCCAATCAGCGGCGCTTGCGCCGGCTTCGACGTCCTCAGCGCCCAGGTCTCCTTCTACAACGTCGCCGATCCAAGCACGATCCTCGAGTCGTTCACTCTCGACCCGAACGTCATCGTCAACGGCATCAACATCGCCGGAGGCAAGCTGACCGGCGTCTACACGGGCTATTTCGACTACTTCGTGCCGACCCTTGCCATCGCCGGCGGCGGCCAGTATTCGTTCAGCCTGGGCCTGTACGGCGGCACGTTGGCCCAGCTCGTCTATGCCGATCCGAAGGAATCCTCGCCCCTCTGCGCGTCGCTGCCGGTTGGCCCAGAGCACTGCGGATATTCCGCCAATCCGGCCGTCGGCACGTTCACCACTGCCGTCCCCGAGCCCGAGACCTACGTGCTGATGCTCGCCGGCCTGGCCGCCGTGGGCCTCGCCCGCCGGCGTCGCCGCTAGCCGCACCGGGATCGCGGGTCGCCCGCCGGGCAGCCGCGCCTTTCGCCCTCCGTTCCCCGGGCCGCCGGCCCTCGCCCTAGGCGGTGGCGCGCTCGCTCTGGGGAGACAGCGCGTGCCGGATGGCTTCTTCGACCTGCCAGTGCTGCGCCTCGTCCCAGACGCTGTCGAACGGTCCTTCGGTCAAGGTGCGGCGCAATCTGCCGATGAGCGCCTGCCGGCGCCGCTCGGCCCGGGGCGACAGCGTCAGGCCGAGCCGCTGACGTGAATGGGCCGCGGCGCCGGCCAGTCCGACGGCGATCTCAACCTTGCCCTCCGCCTGAGCGAGCTCCGCGTGGTCCTCCAGGCAGCCGAGCAGCTCCTCGCGCATCTCGAAGGCCCGAAAGGCGCGCAGCGCGTCGGCCAGACGGACCCGTGCCGAAGCGAGATCGCCATCCTGCAGGTCGACCCGTGCCAGCCAGCGCAGGGCGTTCGCCTCGCCGCGCTTGTCACCGGCTTCGCGACACACCGTCAGGGAGCGTTTGAACCGCAGGTTGGCCTGCGCCGGGT
>DATCGH010000243.1:0-7107 GCA_036509055.1 Caldimonas sp. | reverse complement strand
GGCCGCAGCGCCGCTGCCGAGTTCGGCTTCGAGCTGCCGCGGCACCACCGGCACCTGGTGTTCCTCGAGAACACGGCGACGGTGCACAACGTCATCTGCTGCACCCTCTGCTCCTGCACCGCCTTCACCATCATCGGTCTGCCGCCCGATTGGTACAAGGACCTCGAATACCGCTCCCGTGTCGTCCGCGAATCGCGGACGGTGCTGAAGGAGATGGGCCTGGTGCTGCCGCCGGAAGTCGAGATCCGGGTCTGGGACACGACCGCCGACACCCGCTACGTGGTGCTGCCGATGCAGCCGCCCGGGACCGTCGGCTGGTCGGAAGAGCGGCTGGCGGCGATCGTCACCCGCGACTCGATGATCGGCGTCGCCCGCCTCTGACCGGAGGACCCCGGCATGGACGGCATCCACGATCTCGGCGGCCGCCAGGGCTTCGGCCCGGTGCGCTACGTGCCCGACGCGCCGGCCTTCCACGCGCCGTGGGAGAAGCGGGTCAATGCGCTCTACTCGCTCGCGGTCCGGCTCGGCATCTTCAACATGGACGAGTACCGGCATGCGATCGAGCGCATGGAGCCGCGCCACTATCTCTCGGCGGGCTACTACGAGCGCACCCTCACCAGCCTGGCGACGCTGTGCGTCGAGAAGGGCATCGTCACGCGCGAAGAACTGGAGCGGAGGGCCGGCGGCGCGTTCCCACTGGCGCTGCCGGCCGCCCCGGGCCGGTCGAACGTCGCCGAACGGCCGCGGCTGGCGATCGACGACCGGGTGCGCGTGCGCCCCGACCACGTGCCGGGCCATGTGCGCATGCCGGCCTACATCCGCGGCAAGCGCGGCGTCGTCGTCGGCGTGTCGCCCGTCTATCCCTTCCCGGATGCCCATGCGCACGGCGTGCCCGCCGACGACGAGCCGACCTACGACGTGCGCTTCAAGAGCACCGAGCTGTGGCCGGACGCGGCCGAGCCAGCGCTGGTGCACGTCGGCGTGTTCGAAAGCTACTTGGAACGCGATGCCTGAGCGGCCGCGGCTGCCAGTCCGGCCGTGCCCGGCGATGATCGAGGTCCTCGTGCCGACGGTCCGTGAACTCTCGACTCGATGCAGAATGCATTGCCGACCCTGGGGAGCCACCGCATGACCCGCAAGCCGCACCTTCCCTTGCGAATTCTCGCGAGCACCCTCGTGATTGCGTTCGCGTTCATCCTCCTGCTCGCTCCGACCGTCGGCACACCGCAATCCGAAAAACCGCACCCCGCCGGCGAGAGACAACTGGGCGGCCCGACCTACAGCGACAACATCGACGATCCGGCCGAATGGGGCAAGGCGTTCCCGAAGCACTACGAGTTCTACAAGAAATCGGTCGACATGCAGCGCACCAGGCACGGCGGCAGCGAGGCCGTGCCGCACACACCGACCAAGGCCGACCCGCGCTCGGTCGTGTCGCGCTCGAAGGTCGAAGAGGACGCCGGCCTCAAGGCGATGTGGCAAGGCTACGCGTTCTCGGAAGATTTCCGCGAGGAGCGCGGCCACTTCTACATGCTCGAGGACCAGAGGCTCACGAAGCGCCAGGTGGTCGTCAAGCAGCCGGGCGCGTGCGTGAACTGCCATGCGTCGATGTATCTCCCGTACAAGAAGGCGGGCAACGGCGACATCGTCAAGGGCTTCGACAAGATCAACGCGATGCCTTACGAGGAGGTGTCGAAGCTGGTGACCCATCCCGTCGCCTGCATCGACTGCCACGACGGCAAGACGCTCGCACTGCGAGTCACCCGCCCTGCGTTCATCGAAGGCATGCGCGCCTACAAGGCTTCGCTGGGCGTCAAGGACTACGACGTGAACAAGCAGGCCTCGACCGCGGAAATGCGCGCCTACGTATGCGGCCAGTGCCACGTCGAGTATTACTTCAAGGGCCCCGGTAAGAGTCTCGTCTATCCCTGGGCCAAGGGGCTCAAGGTCGAGCAGATCATCGCCTACTACGACGAGGCCGGCTTCCGGGACTGGACCCACAAGGACACCGGCGCTCCCGCGCTCAAGGCACAGCATCCCGAGTTCGAGACATGGAGCCAGGGCACGCATGCGCGCGCCGGGGTCACCTGCGTCGATTGCCACATGCCGGCGCTCTCCAAGACGTTCACCGACCACTGGGTGCGCAGCCCCATCCTGAACATGCAGGCGGCCTGCGTCGCCTGCCACAAGAAGCATGACGCGAAGGCCAGCGCGGAAGACCTCCAGGCTCGCGTCTTCGAGATCCAGGACAGGCACTGGGCACTTCGCGAAAAGGCGATGACGGCGGTGGTGGCGCTGATCGACGACCTGAAGGCGGCAAAAGCGGCGGGCCGCAAGGATGCGGACCTTCTCGCCGCCCGCTACCTGCAGCGGCGCTCGCAGTTCTTCCTGGACTTCGTCGAGGCGGAAAATTCCACGGGATTCCACGCGCCGCAAGAGGCTGCACGCGTTCTGGGCGAATCGATCGACTTCGCGCGCCAGGGCCAGCTCGCACTGCGCGACCCGGCGTTCAAGCCGACCGTTCCGATAGTGGATATACCGCCCCCGCCCCCGCCGGCGCCGGTGAAGCGCTGAGATCATGGCCGGGATTCCACCCGCGGAGGAAGCAGGAGGCCGAGGCGGCCCGCTGAGGCGCGCATGGCGGCGGCTGCGCAGCCCGAGCGCTCGCTGGTCGGTGGCGGTGCTGGTCGCGCTGGGCATCGTGATCAGCGCCATCGCGGTCATCGGCACCCAGGTCATGGTCCATGTCACCGGCACCGATGAATTCTGCGGGACGGCGTGCCACTCGATGCGGTGGGTCGCGAAGGAGCACCGGGAGAGCATCCACGGCGCGACCCGCACCGGCATGCGCGCGACCTGCCACGACTGCCACATTCCCAGGGAGTACCCCGAGCTCCTCTGGTACAAGGCCGCGGCCGGCACCAAGGACGTCATCGGCGAGATCCGCGGCATCATCTCCACTGAGGAGAAGTTCGAGCAGGAACGCAAGCGCATGGCCGCCGAGGTGTGGACGGAATACAAGGCCAACGACTCACGCGCCTGCCGCGGTTGCCACGAGTTCTCGAAGGACGTGCTTGCCAAGCAGCGGGAACTGGTGCGGCCTATCCACGAGCCAGCGCTCGACGGCCGGGCGACCTGCATCGATTGCCACAAAGGGGTCGGGCACAAGGCGCCCTGACCATCTGAAACACGGACCGAACCATGACCGCCCGCAACCGCCCGCCCTTCCGCGCCGACCATGTCGGCAGCTTCCTTCGCCCCAGGCGCCTGCTCGAGGCGCGCGAGAAAAAAGCGAAAGGCGAGATCACGCCGGCGCAGTTGCGCGCGGTCGAGGACGACGCCATCGCCGAGATCGTCAAGTTCCAGGAAGACGTCGGCCTGAAGAGCATCACCGACGGCGAGTTCCGTCGCACCTACTTCCACATCGATTTCCTCGACAAGCTGGGCGGGGTCAAGACCGACATCCCGGTGACGGTGATCAAGCCCGACGGCAGCGAGGAGCTGGCGCCGCCGGTGATGCGGGTGGTCGACAAGGTGCGCCACGTCGAGGACATCCAGAAGGCCGACTTCGAGTACCTGAAGTCGCGGGTCTCGCCCGGGCGCACGCCGAAGGTGACGATCCCTTCGCCGACGATGCTGCACTTTCGCGGCGGCCGCGCCGGCATCAGCCGCGAGGCCTATCCCGAGCTCGAGCCGGCGTTCTACGACGACGTCGCCCGCGCCTACGGCGAGGAGCTGCGCTCGCTCGCCGACGCCGGCTGCACCTACGTGCAGATGGACGACACCAACCTCGCCTACCTGTGCGACGAGAAGATGCGCGAGGCGGCGCGCTCGCGAGGCGACGACCCGAACGAGCTGCCGCACCGCTACGCCGGCTTCATCAACAAGGTGGTGGCGCAAAAGCCCGCCGGCATGACGCTGGCCATGCACCTGTGCCGCGGCAACTTCAAGAGCACCCATGCCGCCGCCGGCAACTACGAGCCGGTGGCCGAGGCGCTGCTCGCCGAGATGAAGCTCGACGCCTACTTCCTCGAGTACGACGACGAGCGCTCGGGCGACTTCCGGCCGCTGCGCTTCCTGCCCAAGGACAAGATCGTCGTCCTCGGCCTGGTGACCACCAAGTTCGGCGAGATGGAGTCGAAGGACGTGCTCAAGCGCCGCATCGACGAGGCCTCGAAGCTCGTGCCGCTCGAGCAGCTTTGCCTCTCGCCGCAGTGCGGCTTCTCGAGCACGGTCCACGGCAACAACATCGCCGTCGAAGCGCAGCGCGCCAAGCTGCGTCTGGTGGTCGAGGTCGCCGACGAGGTCTGGGGCAGCGCCTGACCGCCGGTCGGCACGGCGGGCCGAGCCCGCCGCCGCCGATCAGATCTTCTCGAAGATCTTGTCGACGGCGAGATCGAGCACGATCCCGGTCGCGTTCTGGGCGATGTCCTGCCAGCCGGTCGCGCCGGCGCCGAGGTCGATGAGGATCATGGCCTTGTCGACGTAGGCCAGGAAAGCCGGCTGCTTCGCCGCCAGGGCCTTGACGATCTTTTCGCTGGCGTCGAGGTTGCGCTTGCCGGTTTCGGCGCGCTTGACCTCTTCCTGGATGCCGAAGATCAGCATGCTGATGCTGGAAGAGATGTCCTCGAGCTTCGCCTTGCTCTTGCCGTCGGACTTCTTGGCGATCGCGTCGACGCCGTTCAGTGCCTTTTCCAGCTTCTTGGCGATGTCGTGCGCCTTCACCACCACGCCGTCGCACTTGCTGCGGCCGCGGCCGAGCAGGTCCTGGCAGAGCTTGATGCTCGGCATCTCGACGACGAGCACCTTCTGGATCAGCATCGCGCTCATCTCGGCGGCGGCGAGCTTCGCCTTGCTGGCGTCCTTGTAGGTGGCCGAGACCTTGGCGAGATTGCGGTTGAGCTGCTTGACGGTCGTCTCGAGCTCGTCGTAGAGCGCCTTGCACTGCTGCGCGAGCTGCGCGCTGGTGCGCATGACGCCGAGGATGCCGGGGATGGCGCTGGCGCCGAAGGTGGCACCGCTGCTGGCCATGATGGCCACCGTGGTGACGAGGCTGGCCGCGCCCAGGCTGACCTTGATGCCCGCCTTCCACTTGTACTTGGAGTAGTCCTTCTTGGTCCGGACCAGCTCGGTCCAGACCGCCTCGGTGCTGCGCTGCGCCGCCTTCACCGCCAGGTCGACCTGGCCCTCGAACAGCTTCTGGTACTCCTTGGCGAGCGCCTTCTTCGCCGAGTCGTCGGTCTTGACCTTCTCCACCTTGGCGTCCCAGCCGCGGGTGGCGATCTCCATCTGCCGCTCGATGCTGTCGTAGACCTTGACCGCCGCCTCGCTGAGCTTGGCGCGCAGCAGCGGGTCTTCGTAGTAGGCCTTCTGGATTGCCTTCTCGGCGGGTACGTCCAGGCGGAACAACAGGCTGGGCACCTTGAGGTGGACCGGCCTGACTTTGGACGTGATGTTCTCTGCGAGCTTCTTCTGCTCGATGATGACTTCGTTGGCCACGCTCCCACCTCTCCCTCTTTTTCCAGGGAGCTTACGCGAGAGGCTCGCGGCCGTCGAAGTGAAAACCCGCCGGCGAGGACTGCCGGCGGGGCTTGCTCAGGCGCGCAGGGGCCGCGCTTCAGGAGACTTCAGGACGAGGCCTTGACGACCAGCTGGTTCTCGACCGACTTGACGCCGCCGGTGTCCTTGGCGATCGCCACGGCGCGGTCGCGATTGGCCGGCTTGTCGGCGGTGCCCTTGAGGGTGACGACACCATTCTTGGTATCGACATCGATCTTCAGGCCCTTGACGTCGGGGTCGGCCAGGAGCGCGGTCTTCACCTTGGCGGTGATGGTGCTGTCCTCGATGGCGGTTCCGGCCTTGTCGGCGGCGCTCTTGGCGTCGCTCTTCATTTCGTTGGCCGCCGACTTCATCGCGGCCGTGTCGGGCGCCGGGGTGGTCACCGTCGTGGTGGTGGTGCCGTCGGACCGCGTGGTCGTCTTCTCGCAGCCGGCGAGCAGGCCGACCGAAGCGATGGTCGCGATGGACACCGAGAGCAGCGAACGGCAAAGGGAGGGGTTCATGATCGGGTCTCTTGTCGAGTTGGACATACCCCGGTTACCGGCAATGCCAATGCCCGATGCGCGCCCCCGACGAACGCGCGCGCTGCTGTCCTACGTCGCCGCGGCCTGCCCGCGACCCGCCGGCGACGCGCCGCGAATCAGCCCGGTGCCGCAGCCGGCACGATCTTGCGCAGCAGCTCGATCAGCAGCGCCCGCTCGGCGCGCGACAGCGCCGCCAGTGCCGGCTCTTCCATCGTCGCCGCGATCCGGCGCGTGCGCTCGGCGAGCGCCCGTCCGGCCGGCGTGAGGTGGATCTGCTGGGCCCTTCGGTCGCGGGTGCTGCGTACCCGCTCGATCCAGCCGCGCTCGGCCATGCGGTCGAGGGTCACGGCCATGTTCGGCGGCGAGATGTCGAGCGCCTGGCCGAGCTGCTTCTGGTTTACGTCGCCGTTGTCGAAGACGAGCATCAGGATGGAGAACTGCGGCGTCGTCAGGCCGAAGGCCTCCATGTGCTGGGTGAACACCTTGCGCAGCTCGAGCGCGGCGCGCGAGGCGGCATAGCCGACCAGGTGGAACAGGCCCGAGTCGTCGAGCTTGCCGGGCTTCCTCGCCGGCGCCGGTGCGTGCGTCGGATGCGCGGCGCGCGCGGAGGACGAACGGGCCGCCGCGGCCACGGTCACGCTTCCGTCTTCTTGCGTGCGGCGCCGAGGTAGGTCTCGATCACCCGCGGGTCCTTGGCCAGGTCCTCGGCCGGCCCCTGGAGCGCCACCTCGCCCATCTCGAGCACATAGCCGTAGTCGGCCACCTCGAGGGCGGCGCGCGCGTTCTGCTCGACCAGCAGGATGGTGACGCCGGTCGAGCGCAGCGCAGCGATGGTCGCGAAGATGCTGCGCACCACCAGCGGCGCCAGGCCCAGGCTCGGCTCGTCGAGCATCAGCAGCGAGGGCTTGCCCATCAGCGCCCGGCCAACGGCAAGCATCTGCCGCTCGCCGCCGGAGAGCGTGCCGGCGAGCTGGCTGCGGCGCTCGCGCAGGCGCGGGAACAGCATGTAGACGCTGTTCAGCTC
>DATCGH010000242.1:0-4252 GCA_036509055.1 Caldimonas sp. | reverse complement strand
ATGCAGATACGGGTCGGTTTCGAGATGGCGTACCGCTGCCCGCAGCCGACGCCGATGCTGCTGGTGCTCAACATCCATCACTCGCGCGCGTCCGATCTGGTGCGGCCCGACCTGCTGGTGATCGATCCGCCAGTGCCGCTGACCGCGTACCGCGATCTGTTCGGCAATTGGTGCAGCCGCATCGTCGCTCCGGCAGGGCGGATCGTCCTCAAGACCGACGCGTTGGTCAACGACAGCGGCCTGCCCGATCCGGTGATGCCGAGCGCGGTGCAGACGCCGATCGAATACCTCCCTGAATCGACCCTCGTCTATCTGCTCGGCAGCCGTTACTGCGAGACCGACCAGCTCTCCGACATCGCCTGGAAGCTGTTCGGCTCCGGACCGACGGGCTGGGCCCGGGTGCAGGCGATCTGCGACTTCGTGCACCGGCACATCGAGTTCGGCTACCAGCATGCGCGCAACACCAAGACCGCGTGGGAGGTCTATCGTGAAGGCAAGGGCGTCTGTCGCGACTACGCCCATCTGGCAATCGCCTTCTGCCGCTGTCTCAACATCCCGGCGCGCTACTGCACCGGCTACCTGGGCGACATCGGCATGCCGCCGCCCTATGGGACGATGGATTTCGCCGGCTGGTTCGAGGTCTGGCTCGGCGACCGCTGGTACACCTTCGATGCGCGCAACAACGTGCCGCGTATCGGCCGGGTGCTGATGGCCCGCGGCCGCGACGCCTGCGACGTGGCGCTCTCGACCGCGTTCGGTCCGAACACGCTCGAGCATTTCGTCGTGCGCACCGATGAGGTCGTCGCCGGCGTTCCCGTCGCCACGCCGCCCGCGCTCGCCTAGGGCGCTGGTCAAACCATGCGCGGCCGTCCGGGCTCGCCGAGTGCGCACTCGAGCGCCGAGTCCCAGCGGCCGAGGTCGGCCGCGGCGCGATAGGTCGTCTGCAGGAACCGCATCAAGGCGGCGTCGGGGTCGTCGGCGCTTCGTACCGCCTCGTAGGGCAGCAGCCATTCGCCCATCTCCGTCGACCAGACGGCGCCGGCGGGCTCGACCGGTGCGGCGTCGAAACCGGCCGGCGCGGGATAGGCATAGGAATAGAACGCCGCCTGCGGATAGGCATCGCTGCCCGGCCAGAAGCCGGCGCTCGAGACCTCGTGCGAGTACGCCTCGCGCGTCACGGCGTCGGGAAGGCCGGGGATGCCGCCCTTGTGCGGCGGCGCCGGCCGGCCGGAGAAGCGCGTGACGGCCAGATCGAACGCGCCCCAGAACAGATGCACCGGGCTCGCCTTGCCGAGAAAGCCACTGCGGAAATGGCGGAACACGCGATCGGCCTGCACCAGCGCCCGCCACACGGTGTGCACCGCCGCCGGATCGTAGGCGGCGTGGGTTTCGTCATCGGGGAAGGGAATCGGATCGGCCACCTCGTTCGGCCGCAGGTTGATCGCGACGTGGATCCCGATCGCGGCGATCTCGGCCATGAAGCGCCGGTAGAACGCAGCAACCGACATCGGCGCCAGCGCGAAGCCGCGCTCGGCGGCGTCGGACGAGCGGATCACGAGACGGTGGTCGACGAGATCGAACTCGACCTCGACCAGGCGGCCGCCTCCGACATGCATCGCCGAGCTGCCGAGGCCGCGTGCGCTGACGTAGAGCGGCACCTGCCAGCCGTGGTTGAGCCAGGGCGAGAGCGCCAGCCGCAGCTTGCCGACGATCTGCGTCCAGAGCTGCAGGGTCGCGCCGCTGTCGCGCCACTCGGCAAAGCGAAGCTCGGGCCAGGCCGAGCGGCCGGGAGGGTTCGGACTCATCGTCGCTGCATCCTCTGCGGGCGCTTACTGGGCCTTGATGCCCGCCTGCTTCACCACCGCCGCCCAGCGGGCGGCGTCGCGCCGCATCAGCGCCGCCATCTCCTCAGGCGAGCTGGGCGCAATCTCCATCCCCTGGGCGCTGAGCGCGCTCTTCACTTCGGCCAGGGCGAGCGCCGTGCGCAGGTCGGCGTTGATCCGGGAGACGATGTCCGCGGGCGTGCCCGCCGGCGCCAGCATGCCGTACCAGAGGTCGGCCTCGACGCCCTTGAAGCCGAGCTCGGCGAGGGTCGGGACCTCGGGCGCGAGCGCCGAGCGCTTGTCGCCCGCGGCGGCGAGCGCCACCAGCCTTCCGCCCTTCACCTGCGCCATCGCCACGTGCACCGGCAGGAACATCAGCGGCACCTCGCCCGAGAGCACCGCGTTCACCGCGCCCGCGGTGCCGGAGAAGGGGATGTGCGTGATCGAGACCTTGGCCTGCAGCTTGAACAGCTCCATCGCCATGTGATGCGGCGTGGCGATGCCGGGCGAGGCGTAGTCGAGCGCGCCGGGCTTGGCGCGCGCCGCCTTGACCAGGTCGTCGACCGACGTCAGCTTGGCTGCGCTGCTCGCCACCAGCAGGAACGAGCCGGTCGCCGTCAGGCCGAGCGGCGCCAGGTCCTTGAGCGGGTCGTAGCTCATGTTCGCGTACAGCGCCGGATTGATGATCAGCGTGTTCACGCCCATGAGGAGCGTCAGCCCGTCCGGCGGCGACTTCGCCACCGCGCCCGCGCCGAGGTTGCCGGAGGCGCCGGGCCGGTTCTCGACCACGATCGCCTGCCCCCAAGCCGCCTGCAGGTGCGGACCGAGGGTGCGCGCCAGGATGTCCATGCCGGTGCCCGGCGTGTACGGCACGACGATGCGCACCAGCTTGCCGGGCCACGCCGGCTGGCCGAGGGCAGGGCGGACACCGGTGGCGCCGAGCACGCCGGCCGAAAGGGCGCCGAGCAGGCCGCGGCGACGCTGGGGATCGATCGGGTTCAAGCGCTTGTCTCCGAAGTCCGGGGAAGGTTTTCGCGACCGCGCCCTAGAGCACGGTGGTGCCGTATTCCGCCGGCTGATCGGGGTCGTCGGCGTCGGTGACCATGCCGACCATGACCTTGCCCTGGACGAGCCGCGCCTCGAGGCCTTCGACCTTGCGCCGCGGCGCCAGGTCCTGCATCGTCTGCAGCGCACCGTCGCCGCCGACGATGCCGATCGCGGCGCCGTTGCAGGCGCCGTCGTCGAAGGCGTTGTCGGTGTCTTCGGCGACCGCGCTGAAGAGCCAGCCGTCGCCGTCGGGCAGGGCGGTGGCGTCGGTGAAGCCGAAGGCGACGCCGTCGACCTGGCCGAGGTCGTATTCGCGCACCACCCGCGGCTCGGGCGCCTTGTCGGCGCCGCCGAGCAGCCACGGCTCGACCTCGCGCCAGGCGAAGCGGACCGTCGCGTTGGGCCCGCCCTTGTTGCCGCGCTGCAGCAGCATCAGGTCGTCGTCGGCGATCAGCGCGCCTTCGATGTTGACCTCGTCGAAGCGCCTGCCGAGCGATGCGTAGAGGGGCTCGAGGTCGATCACCCGCACTTGGCCGAGCAGCGCGCCTACGGCATCGAGGCCGAGCAGCGCGCCGCGCCGGCGGTTGGGCCGCGAGCCGGAGCCGAGGGTGAGCAGGGCGCCGCCGGGACAGCGCGGCAGCGGCGGCAGGAGCAGAAGCGTCTCGAGGTCGGCCTTCTTCTTCTTGCGCTTCTTCGCCGATTCCGGCAGGTCGCCGTCGAACAGCCGCACCAGCTGCACCGGCCCGCCGCTCGCCGGGTCGAACACGCCGAGATGCTGTTCGTCGTCGGCGATGACGTAGTGGCGGCGGCCCATGCGCACCAGGCCGCTCGCGGCCGAGAGGAAGCGGCGGCCGCGGGGATGCGTCGCCGGGTCGAGGCTGAGCTTGCAGACTTCGGTGTAGGTCAGCGGCATGCGGTCTCCGTCGTTGTTGTCGTCGTCGCGGCTCGTCCGGCGCTCAGCGCGTGAGTCCCGCGACCTGCTTGTAGGCATCGGCGATGCGCGCCAGCTCGTCGCGCGACACCACGTCCTCGATCCGCGCGAACGGCCGGTCGCCGGAGCGCTCGTGCACCTCGCGCAGGATCGCATCGGGCGGGTTGCTGCGGTTCATCAGCACCACCTTCGCGGTGGCCGCGTTGCGCACCCGGTCGTACTCGGTCAGCGCCGCGGGCGTCAGGCCCTGCGCGAGCAGCCAGTCGGTGAGGAAGCGGGCGTCGAGGATCGCCTGGCCGGCGCCGTTCGAGCCGCGCGGCACCATCGGATGCGCGGCGTCGCCGAGCAGGGTGACGCGGCCGAAGCTCCAGCGCGGCAGCGGATCCTGGTCGACCATCGGATAGGCGAGCACGGTCTCGGTGCCCTCGATCAGCGCGGCGACGTCGAGCCA
>DATCGH010000241.1:0-2166 GCA_036509055.1 Caldimonas sp. | reverse complement strand
CCTCGTCCGGGCTGGGCTCGGCCACCGGCACGTCGACAAGCGAAACTTCGAGCTCGCCGCTCTTCTTCAGGAGCGAGCGCAGTTGCAGCGCGGTGCGCGGAAGGGTCGTCGTCGTGCTCATGCGGTTGCTCCTGAGGCCGGGCGGCGAGTGTAGGCGCGTCGCGCTGGACGTGCCGGCATTGAATGCGCGCGGCGCGCCCGCATCTGCGCCGATTGCAAGGAGCCTTCCCGTGACCGGCAGCCCCGTCCTTCGCGTCCAGCCGCTCGGCTTTCCCTGGGAAACGGTCGATCCGTTCCTGTTCTGCGTCCACCACGACGACGCCTATCCGAAGGGCAATGCCCGGCTCGGCCCGGACGCGCCGCTGGCCGGCCGCGACCTCGGCCAGGACTTCAGCCGCAAGGACGGCTGGAGCATGTACCACGGCAACCCCGTGCCGGGCTTTCCGGGCCATCCGCACCGCGGCTTCGAGACCGTGACGATCGTCCGCAAGGGCCTGATCGACCATTCCGATTCGCTCGGCGCGACCGCCCGCTTCGGCGGCGGCGACGTGCAGTGGCTGACCGCCGGCAAGGGCATCGTCCACGCCGAGATGTTCCCATTGCTCGATCCTTCGGCGCCGAATCCGCTCGAGCTGTTCCAGATCTGGCTCAACCTGCCGGCGAAGAGCAAGATGGCCGCGCCGCACTTCACCATGTTCTGGTCCGAGGCGATCCCGCGCCTAGCGGTGCAGGACGAAGCCGGCCGGACGACCGAGATCACCTGCATCGCCGGGCGGATCGATTCGGCCGGGGCCGAGCCGCTGCCACCGCCGCCCGACTCGTGGGCCTCGGAGCCCGACGCCGACCTGGCGATCTGGACGATCCGGTTGGCGCCGGGCGCGCGCTGGACCCTGCCCGCCACGGCCGGCGCGGCAACCCGGCGGATGCTTTATTTCTTCAAGGGCGATTCCGTCCGCGTCGCGGCCCGCGACATCAAGAGCCGCGTCGCGATCGAGCTGCGTGCCGGCGCCGAAGTCGAGCTGGCGAACGCCGGCGAGGCGGTCGCCGAGTTCCTGCTGCTGCAGGGCCGGCCGATCGGCGAGCCGGTGGTGCAGCAGGGGCCGTTCGTCATGAACACGCCGGTCGAGATCGCCGCGACTTTTGCCGACTTCCGGCGCACGCAATTCGGCGGCTGGCCGTGGAAGGACAACGCCCCGGTGCACGGCCGCGACCCGGCGCGCTTCGCCCGCCACGGCGACGGCCGCGAGGAACGACCGGCGCCGGCGACGATCGCCGCCGAGACCGCGCCCGAGGCGGGCTAGCCGCGCCTCAGAAGATGCTCGGCTCGGCGACGGGCGCGCCGAACGAGGTCTCGAGGAAATCGAAGTCGCAGCCTTCGTCGGCCTGGCGGATGTGCTTCGAGAACATCCAGCCGTAGCCGCGCTCGTAGCGCGGCGGCGGCGGCGTCCAGGCGGCGCGCCGACGAGCCAGCTCCTCGTCGCTGACCTCGAGATGGATGCGCCGCGCCGCGACGTCGACCGTGATCAGGTCGCCGGTCTGCACCAGCGCCAGCGGCCCGCCGACAAAAGACTCGGGCGCGACGTGCAGGATGCAGGCGCCGTAGCTGGTGCCGCTCATGCGCGCATCGCTGATCCGCACCATGTCGCGCACACCCTCCTTCAGCAGCTTCTTCGGGATCGGCAGCATGCCCCACTCGGGCATGCCCGGGCCGCCCTGCGGACCGGCGTTGCGCAGCACCAGCACGTGCGCGGCCGTGACGTCGAGGCTCTCGTCGTCGACCGCGGCCTTCATCGCCGGATAGTCGTCGAAGACGATCGCCGGCCCGGTGTGGCGCAGCAGCTCGGGCGCGCAGGCGCTCGGCTTGATGACGCAGCCGGAGGGCGCGAGGTTGCCGCGAAGCACCGCGAGCGCACCCTCGGCATAGATGGCGGTGGCGACGCTGCGGATCACGTCGTCGTCGAACACCTTCGCGCCGGCGATGTTCTCGCCCAGGCTGCTGCCGGTGACGGTGAGCGCGTCCGGCTTGAGGTGGCCTTCGAGCCGGCTCATCAGCGCCGGCAGGCCGCCGGCGTAGAAGAAGTCCTCCATCAGGTAGGTGTCGCCGCTCGGCCGGATGTTGGCGATCACCGGCACCGTCCGGCTGGCGCGGTCGAAGTCGTCGAGGCC
>DATCGH010000240.1:0-4156 GCA_036509055.1 Caldimonas sp. | reverse complement strand
GGTGACGTCGGCCTGAGGGTCGATGGCCACCGTCGGGACCCGCGGCCGACAACGCAACGAAGTTCGCAGGTCGCACTGCTACACTTTTGCGATGGTCATGTCGTTGCCCATTGCCATCAGGTCCGCGGACCGGGGAGCCTGGCCCTGGCGCCGCTGCCCGCGCGCAGGCCGCCGCTGACCGGCGGTCCCGGTGCCGCACTTGCGGCATCCGGCTGAACAAGGCGGGTCATTCCACCTGCCGCTCCTAGCCCGATGATCTCCGCCTCGCCCCTGGCCGGCGGCTGACCCACAAGCCCCGTGCTTCGCCGCCGGCGCGACGACCATGACCGAAATCGAATTCAAGAGCCTTGCGCAGCAGGGCTTCAACCGCATTCCGCTGATCGCCGAGGCGTTCGCCGACCTGGAAACGCCGCTGTCGCTCTACCTCAAGCTCGTCGGCAGCGACGCCCGCTCGAGCTTCCTGCTCGAGTCGGTGGTCGGGGGCGAGCGCTTCGGCCGCTACTCGTTCATCGGCCTGCCGGCGAAGACGCTGCTGCGCGCCAGCGGCTTTCGCACCGAGGTCGTCACCGACGGCGTGGTGGTCGAGACGAACGAGGGCAATCCGCTCGACTTCATTGCCCAATGGCAGAAGCGCTTCCGGGTGGCGCTCCGGCCCGGGCTGCCGCGCTTCTGCGGCGGCCTCGCCGGCTATTTCGGCTACGACACGGTGCGCTACATCGAGCCGCGGCTGGCCAAGACCTGGAAGGAAGGCGGCATCGACACGCCGGACATCCTGCTGCTGCAGTGCGAGGAGCTCGCGGTCATCGACAACCTCTCCGGCCGGCTCTACCTGATCGTCTATGCCGACCCGACCGCGCCCGAGGCGTGGTTTCGCGCCCGGCGCCGCCTCGCCGAGCTGACCGACAAGCTCGACACCGGCGTCACCGCGCCGCCGGTGAAGCGCGGTCCGGCCTTGCCGGTCGAGCGCGAGTTCGACAAGGCCGACTACCTGGCGGCGGTGCATCGGGCCAAGGAGTACGTGGCCGCGGGCGACATGATGCAGGTGCAGATCGGGCAGCGGCTGAAGAAGCGCTACACCGAGTCGCCGCTCAGCCTCTACCGGGCGCTGCGCTCGCTGAACCCCTCGCCGTACATGTTCTTCTACGACTTCGGCGATTTCCAGGTGATCGGCGCCTCGCCCGAGATCCTGGTGCGCCAGGAGCACACGCCGGCGGGCGACAAGGTGACGATCCGGCCGCTCGCGGGCACGCGGCCGCGCGGCGCGACGCCGGAGCAGGACAAGGCGCTCGAGGCCGAGCTCGTCGGCGACCCGAAGGAGCGCGCCGAGCACCTGATGCTGATCGACCTGGCGCGAAACGACATCGGCCGGATCGCCCGGACCGGCAGCGTCAAGGTTACCGAGGCGTTCGCGATCGAGCGCTACTCGCACGTGATGCACATCGTCAGCAACGTCGAGGGATTGCTCAAGGAGGGAATGAGCAACCTCGACGTGCTGCGCGCCACCTTTCCGGCCGGCACCCTGACCGGCGCGCCGAAGATCCGGGCGATGGAGATCATCGACGAGCTCGAGCCGGTCAAGCGCGGCCTCTACGGCGGCGCCTGCGGCTACCTCAGCTTCGCCGGCGACATGGACGTGGCGATCGCGATCCGCACCGGCATCGTCAAGGACCAGGTGCTCTACGTGCAGGCGGCGGCCGGCGTGGTCGCCGATTCGGTGCCCGAGCTCGAGTGGCAGGAAACCGAGGCCAAGGCGCGGGCGCTGATCCGTGCGGCCGAGCTCGTGGAAGAGGGCTTCTGACATGAAGCTCCTCATGATCGACAACTACGACAGCTTCACCTTCAACCTGGTGCAGTACTTCGGCGAGCTCGGCTGCGAGGTGCAGGTGCTGCGCAACGACGAGATCGACGTCGCCGGCATCGCCGCGCTCGCGCCCGACGCGCTCGTGCTCTCGCCCGGGCCCTGCACCCCGGCCGAGGCCGGCGTCTGCGTGCCGGCGATCAAGGGGCTCGCGGGCAAGCTGCCGATCCTCGGTGTCTGCCTGGGCCACCAGGCGATCGGCGCGGCGCTCGGCGGCAAGGTGGTGCGCGCGGCCCGCCTGATGCACGGCAAGATCGACGAGGTGTCGCACGACGGCCGCGGCGTCTATGCGGCGCTGCCGGCGCGCTTCTCGGTGGTGCGCTACCACTCGCTGGCGATCGAGCGGGCGAGCCTGCCCGCGGCGCTCGACGTCACCTCGACCGCGAGCGACGGTGAGATCATGGGCGTTCGCCATCGGGCGCTGGCCGGCAGCCGGACGCCGCTCGAAGGCGTGCAGTTCCACCCCGAATCGATCCTCACCGAGCACGGCCACGCCATGCTCAAGAACTTCCTGGATGCCTTGCCATGAACCCGGTAGTCGACCTGCGCAGCGATACGGTGACCCGCCCGACCCCGGCGATGCGCGCCTTCATGGCGAGCGCGCCGGTGGGCGACGACGTCTTCGGCGACGACCCGAGCGTCAATGCACTGCAGGAGAAGATCGCGGCGATGCTCGGCAAGGAGGCGGCGCTCTATGTCGCCAGCGGCACGCAGAGCAACCTGGTCGGGATCATGAGCCACTGCGGCCGGGGCGACGAATACATCGTCGGCCAGATGGCGCACACCTATCGCTGGGAAGGCGGCGGCGCGGCGGTGCTCGGAAGCGTGCAGCCGCAGCCGCTGGAGCACGAGGCCGACGGGCGGCTGGCGCTCGGGCGGATCGAGGCGGCGATCAAGCCGAACGACTCGCATTTCGCGAAGAGCCGCCTCCTTTGCCTGGAGAACACCATCGGCGGCAAGGTCCTGCCGCTGGACTACCTCGAGGCCGCGACCGCGCTGGCCCGCAGCCGCGGCCTGGCGACGCATCTCGACGGGGCGCGCCTCTTCAATGCGGCGGTCAAGCTGGGCGTTCCCGCCGCGGCGCTGGCGGCGCCGTTCGACAGCGTCTCGGTCTGCTTCTCGAAGGGCCTGGGGGCGCCGGTCGGCTCGGCGCTGGTGGGCTCGAAGGACTTCATCGCCGCCGCCCACCGCTGGCGCAAGATGGTCGGCGGCGGCATGCGCCAGGCCGGCGTGGTCGCCGCCGCGGCGCTCTACGCCCTCGAGCATCATGTCGATCGCCTCGCCGAGGACCATGCCCTCGCGGCCCGCCTGGCGGAAGGGCTGCAGGGCCTGCCCGGCCTCACGGTCGAGCCGCCGCAGACCAACATCGTCTTTGCCGACCTCGAAGGCGAGCGGGCGATCGGCCTGATGGAGCATCTGAAATCGCGCGGCGTGCTCGCCACCGGCCTCTATCGCCTGCGCTTCGTCACCCACCTCGACGTCGATGCCGAGGGCGTCGACCGCGCCGTGGCCGCGATGCGCGAACACCTCGCCCATTGACCCGGGCGCCGAAGGAATTCCATGCCGATCACGAACACCGACGCGCTGGCGCGAACCATCGACCACCGCGAGATCTTCCACGACGAGATGCTGTCGCTGGTGCGACGCATCATGAGCGGCGAGATGTCGCCGGTGATGATGGCCGCGGTGCTCGTCGGCCTGCGCGTCAAGAAGGAGACGATCGGCGAGATCACCGCCGCGGCGCAGGTGATGCGCGAGTTCTCGTCGAAGGTCGAGGTGCGGGACCGCACCCACCTGGTCGACATCGTCGGCACCGGCGGCGACGGCTCGCACACCTTCAACATCTCGACCTGCAGCATGTTCGTCGCCGCCGCCTGCGGCGCCCGCATCAGCAAGCACGGCAACCGCAGCGTCAGCAGCAAGTCGGGCAGCGCCGACGTGCTGGAGGCGCTCGGGCTGCCGCTGAACCTGACGCCGGACGAGGTCGCGGCGTCGATCGAGGCCACCGGCATCGGCTTCATGTTCGCGCCCAACCACCATCCGGCGATGAAGAACGTGGCGCCGGTCCGGCGCGAGCTCGGCGTGCGCACGATCTTCAACATCCTCGGGCCGCTCACCAACCCGGCGGACGCACCCAACATCCTGATGGGCGTGTTCCATCCCGACCTGGTCGGCATCCAGGTGCGCGCCCTGCAGCGGCTCGGCGCCGAGCATGCCGTCGTGGTCTATGGCAAGGACGGCATGGACGAGGTCTCGCTCGGCGCGGCGACGATGGTCGGCGAGCTCAAGGACGGTGAG
>DATCGH010000239.1:0-6755 GCA_036509055.1 Caldimonas sp. | reverse complement strand
GGCCGCGGCCTCTGGAGGACCCGCCACGCGACGAACTAAGTCACGCGAAACAGGTGGGCGGCGCCCCGGCGTGGCGGCGTCGGAAGAAGCCGAAGCCCTCCATGCTCAGCACCACCTGGCGGTGCTGGTTGAGCACTTCGTTGCGGCTCTTGACCAGGCCGACCTCGGGCCGGCTGGCCAGCGGCCGCGACTCGAGGACCGTGTTGCGCATGCCCAGCACGTCCCCGGGATAGACCGGCGCCGGCCAGCTCAGCTTCTCGACGCCGGGCGAGCCGAGGCTTGCGGCTTCGAGCAGATAGCCCTCGCACATCATCCGCATCGCCATCGCCGCGGTGTGCCAGCCGCTGGCGGCGAGGCGACCGAACAGCGACTTCGCGGCGGCCGCGTCGTCGAGATGGAAGGGCTGGGGGTCGTAGCGGGCCGCGAACTCGAGCACCGCCTCGCGGGTGACTTCGTAGCGGCCGAACTCGCGCACCCGGCCGACTTCGAAGTCTTCCCAGTAGTAGCGGGCGGGAGGCGCGGGTTGGGCGGAGGAGAGCGGATCGTTCACGGCGGCGGCGAAAGAGGGGGCAGGCGCTCAGCATAGCGAGCGCGGCCGCCGGCCGCCGGGGTCACGCGCCGGAGCGCGAGGCCCTTCAGGTGCCGAAGAAGTGGCGAAAGACGTCCGGCTCGTTGACTTCGCGGATCGCCAGGCCGTTGACCGGCTCCCGAAACGGCTGCGACGGCACTGCCGCCTCAAGCTCCGCGGGGCGGGTCGCGTCCCACGGCGGCTGCGTCGCCGCAGCGATGCGCTTGGCCAGCGAGCCGGCGAGCGACGGCAGCTCCTCCCATTCGATCGCGCCGGCAGCCGCGGGCCGGAAGGGGCGCGATCCTAAGGCGTGCGAGAAATGCATCGTGGCGGGGGCGTGGCGCATGGTCGTTGGCTCGGGTGGAGGCGTGATGCGAACGTTATCGGCGGCCGGTCGGGCCCGGTGGCTCGAACAGCGGCCGGGTTCCGGCGCTGATCGGCGGCGTCGCCGCCAACGCCGGCCGGGGCGTGACCTTGTACCGCCGGCGCGCCCACCTGCGGCGCCGGGAGAGGGTCAGCGCATCCGCACCTCGCCGTGCTCGCCGAGATCGACCGGCGGCTTGCCGGTCACCGCCGCCTTGGCCATCTCGTAGAGCTGGACCAGCTTGCTTTCCTTCACGTCCCAGTAGTTGGCCTGGAGGATCTGCACCTGCACCAGGGCGAGGTCGGGGTCGGTCGGGCCGCCGGGGAACCAGGCCTCGGCCAGCTTGCTCCAGAGCTGCTTCTTCTTGGCCGCGTCCTCGATCATCGCGGCGGTGCCGGAGACCGAGACGTACGTGTCCTCCGACGGGTCGGCATAGACCAGATTGATGATCGGGTCGGCCTTCAGGTCTTGCACCGGGTCGCCCGACTTCGACATGAAGAACCACAGGCTCTCGTCGGCTTCGAGGCCCTTGTTCTGGGTCGTCATCGGCCGCGAGAGCAGGTGGCCATTGCCGTCGCGGGTGGTGAACATCGCGAACCTGATGTTCTTGATGAGCTTCCAGAGCAGCTCGCGCTCGTTGCGGGTGTCCTTCATGCCGTGCTTTCGATTCCAGCCCCGAAGGGCGATCGAATCATTGAAGCATCGGCGCCGCACCGATCCGGTCAGGCACGGCCCGAGCGGGCTGTAGGACGGCTCCGCCTCGGGCGGCTACTTCTTCATCGGCTCTTCCTTCTTCATCATCTCGTCCTTCTTGACCATCTCCTCGCAGGCGGCGTCCTTCTTCATCATGGCGTCGTCCTTCTTGGCCATCGTGTCCTTCTTGGCCATGGCCATGTAGTCCTTGCATTCCTGGACGGACATCTCCTTCTTCATCGTGCCGCCCTGAGCCATCGGCGCCGAAGCGCCCTTCTCCGTGTGGCTGGCGGCGAAGGCGCTGGCGCCGGCGAAGGACAGGCTGGCGCAGATCAGGGTGGCGGCGAGAGTTCTCATGACGTGCTCCGGATGAAGGAAGAGGGTTCGCGGCCCCGAGGCCACGACCGGCAGTCGGTCCCGGAGACGCCGTTCTTACAGTCAGCCGCCGGACAGGATCGCGGCGGCCTTGCGCAGGTCGCCCAGCCATGCCGCCCAGGCCGCCGCTTTGTCCTCCGGCTCCATCCGGAGGAGCGCCGATGGGTGCAGGGTGATCAGCACCCGGCGGCCATCGAGGCGGCGCAGCCATTGGCCGCGTTCGCGGGTGACGGCGACGCCGCGGCCCATCAGCTGCCGGGCCGCGGTCGCCCCCAGGGCCACCAGGGCGGTCGGGTCGACCAGCGCGATCTCGCTTTCGAGCCAGTGCAGGCAGGCGGCGGCTTCCTCCTGCGCCGGCGTCTTGTGGATGCGGCGCTTGCCGCGCAGCTCGAACTTGAAGTGCTTGACCGCGTTGGTGACATAGGCGTCGCGGCGGTCGATGCCCAGCTCGGCGAGCGCCCGGTCGAAAAGCTGGCCGGCGGGCCCGACGAAAGGCCGGCCCTGCAAGTCTTCCTGGTCGCCGGGCTGCTCGCCGACGAACATCAGCTTGGCGCGCCTCGGGCCTTCGCCCGGCACCGCCCGGGTGGCGAGCTCGCCGAGCGGGCATTCGCGGCAATGCTGCAGGGCCTCGCGCAGGGCGGGTAGGCTGCGTGGCGCTTCGCCCGCAGGCGGCGACTCGCCGCCGTCGGCAGGCCTGCCGCGGCGCACCGCCTGCGCCATGTGCCGCGCCGCCACCCGGTCGGGGTCGAGGACGTCGTCGCGCAATCCGGGCTCGTGTTGCAACCGCCAGAGCAGGCGGTAGAGCAGGTCGAAGCGGCCGGGATCGCCGTGCTGGAGCACCACCTCGCAGAGCGCCAGGAAGCCGGCGGGCACGCGCAGCGGCGGCGCCGTTCCGGCACGCCCTTGCGAGCCGGCCGGGGCCTCGAAGAGATCGCCTTCGGGGTCCTCCGCAATACGCCAGGCGACCCGGGCGGGCTCGGTCTGCTCGGCCCAGAGGCGCCGGCAAGCGGCGCGGAAGCCGGCGATGTCGACCGCGCTCGCCAGCGTCACCGTGCGCGGCAGGGCGCGAGTCGGCGATGGGGCGCTGTGGTCGGAAGTTTCCATGCGGGCGTTCACGGGAGTCTCGTGCTCGAGCGGCCTTTGTACCGCGACAGGCGCCGAGGATGCCTGTACGGACATACAGGCATCGGTCACAATGCGTCGATGCCGGAAACCGTCGCCGTGATCGATTTCGAGACCACCGGCATGTCGCCGGCGATGGGCGCGCGTGCCACCGAGGTCGCCGCGGTGCTGGTCCAGGGCGGCGAGATCGTCGGCCGCTTCCAGAGCCTGATGAAGAGCGGCGCCTGGGTGCCGCCCTTCATCGAGCAGCTCACCGGCATCAGCAACGCGATGCTCGAGCGCGCCCCGCCGGCACGCGCGGTCATGCGCGAGCTGCTGCGCTTCACCCAGGGCACGCCGCTCGTGGCCCACAACGCCGCATTCGATCGCGGCTTCTGGCACGCCGAGGCGGAGCGCGCGGAGTGCGAGCCGGACGCGGCGCATCGCTTCGCCTGCACCCTCCTGCTGTCGCGCCGGCTCCATCCCGAAGCGCCGAACCACCGGCTCGGCACCTTGCGCGCTTGGCACGCGCTGCCCGATGCGGGGCGGGCGCATCGCGCCCTCGCCGACGCCGAGACGACCGCCCACCTCTTCATCCGCCAGCAACGCGATGCGGCTGCCCGGTTCGCCGCCGCGCTCGACGGCGGCAGCCTCGGCCACGAGCTGCTGCTGGTGCTGCAGAAGGCCAGCCGCGCGCGCCTTGCGGAGCGCCTGGCGCGCCATCTCGAGACGGCGCGGAAACCGTGGAATCGCCATGACGTCGAGCCCCTCGCGGAGGAGCCGCCGTCGCCGGGCAATCGATGCGCCCACCGGCCCGAGCCGGCGGGCGAGCTCGCGCTTGCGGCTATGCCGGCACGTTGAAGACCTGGCGCAGGTAGGCGAGGAAGGTCTCGTCGTCGCAGAGGAGCTTGCCCGGGCTGTCGGACAGCTTGGCCACGGGCTGGCGGTTTGCCTGGGTCAGCTTCATGACGATGTGCAGCGTCTTCAGCCCCATGTCGTTGGTCAAGTTGGTGCCGATGCCGAAGCCGACCATGGTGCGATCGGCGAAGTGGCGGTAGAGGGCGAGCGACTTCTCGAAGTCGAGGCCGTCGGAAAAGACCAGGCGCTTGGTCTTGGGATCGATGCGCAGCTTCTCGTAGTGGGCGAGCGCCTTCTCGCCCCAGACATACGGGTCGCCCGAGTCGTGGCGCAGGCCGTCGAACAGCTTGGCGAAATAGAGGTCGAAGTCGGCGAGGAAGGCGTCCATGCCGACGACGTCGGTGAGGGCGGTCCCGAGGTCGCCGCGGTACTCCTGAACCCAGGCCTCAAGGGCCGCGCGCTGGAAGTCGCGCAGGCGCACGCCGAGGGTCTGGAAGGTCTGCAGGTACTCGTGTGCCATGGTGCCGATCGGCACCAGGCCGAGGTCGCGGGCATAGAGCACGTCGGAGGCGCCCTTGAAGAACTGCGGCACCTCGCGCTTGAGGATGGTCAGCACCTCGCGATGCCATTCGCCGGAAAAGCGCCGGCGCACGCCGAAGTCGAAGAACTCGAACGGATTGAGCCGCTTGGGCTCCTTCTCGAACTCGCGCAGCCGGGCGATCTTGGCGTCGAGGCGCTTCCTGCCCTCGGCCCAGGCTTCGCGACGGTCGAAGCGGCGGAAGTAGAGCTCGTTGACGATCGCCAGGACGAAGATCTCGAACGCCATCACGTGCACCTGCGGGCCACTGGCGACGATCTCGAGGCCCTTGCCGTCGGCGGCGGCCCGGGCGGTGATGAAGTCGCGCTGGAAGCGGAAGATGCGCAGGAAGTCGACGAAGTCGGAGCGGATGAAGCGCAGGCCGGCGAGGTAGGCGAGCTCGCTCGGGCGAAAGGACAGGGCGCAGAGCGCGTCGAGCTCGCGATCGATTTCGGTCAGCAGCTCGGCCAGCGGATAGGCCGGGGTGTTGCGGCAGACGAAGGTGTACTCGGCCTGCGTCTGCGGATGCCGATGCAGCATCGCCTGCCACATCGTGAACTTGTACAGGTCCGTGTCGAGCAGGCTCGTGATGACGGGTTGCATCGGACGCTCTGGGGTCGGCTGCGGTGTCCGACGATAGCGCGAGCGCGTCCTACGTGCGGCGGGGTTTGCCTCGGAGCGCCCTTTCCTCCTGCGTTGATGGCTCCGGATGGCCTCGGGCACGGGGCGGCCCCCTCCGCTCATGTCCCCCGAAGGCCGCCTGCGGCGGCCTTCTCCTCCTAATACTTCGCTGCGGGGGCCGCCCCATGCCCGAGGCCCGCGCGCACCGGGTCGTGAAAGCGACGCGACCGTGGCGGATCGGGGCGGTGGGGCGCCCTGCGTAGCGAAGTAAAGGAGGAGAACCGGCGCGAAGCGGCGGTTCGGGGGACATGAGCGGAGCAGGGCGCACCGCCGCCCCGATCCATCCGGCGTGTCCGGCGTGGGCGTTGCCTCAGATCGGATAGATGATCGAGTTCGGGATCATCTCGCTGTCGTAGACCACCACCCGGCTCTCGAACTTCAGTCCCGCCGGCGTGCGCACGACGGTGTCGAGGTAGCGGCCGACGTTGAAGACCGTGCTCAGCTCGTTCAGCTTGGTGCGAAAGACGGCGTAATTGGCCTCGCTCGTGATCCGCTCGGCATCGACGCTCCTCACCAGCGGCGCGCCGACGACGTGGCGCTGGTAGTACGGGTCGTGGAACAGCGTTTCCTTGATGCCGTAGACCCGGTCCCTTAGCATGCCCTTGCTCTCGAACGCCAGGGTGGCGAGCGGAAGGCCACGCTCGTGGTTCTCGCGCGGCACCAGTCGGTAGCTGCAGGCGTCGACGAAGAACTCGGGCCACAGGCTCCAATCGCCCGAGTCGACGGCATAGGCGTAGTCGGCATAGAGCTGCACCAGGGCGTGGTAGTCGGCGAAATCCATCGCGGCCGTGCCCACCTCAGGCCTCCATCGTCCGGCGCCAGTACTCGTACATGCCGCGGATCAGCGTCTCGGTGACCATGTGGTCGGCATCGGCCACCTCCTTGCCGCCGAGTTCGGCCAGGGTGCGGTGGTAGGGCTTCTGCTCGAAGCCCTTCTGCGACAGCTCGATCACCTCGCCGTCGTCGGCCGAGACGAAGCCGGCCGGGCCGAACAGGTTGGCCTGGCGCAGCCGCCGCTGCACCATCTCCTCGCTGTCGTCGGCAAACGCGAAATGGGTCCAGATGAAGTCGAAGGCGCCGTGGCCGTCGGGCCGGATGTGCCGGGTCGACACCGAGTTCACCTGCTGCTGGAAGATGACGCTCGGGAACACCGTGGTCATCACCGCGGTCGGGCCGCCCCACCAGGGCTCGGGCACGATGTCGAGGAAGCGCGGATCCTCGAGCTTCATGTCGGCCTTGAAGCTCGAGACCTGGGTCACCTGCTCGGCCTTGCCCATCTGCCCGCGGGTCGAGATCATCGCGCCGTGCCGATGCTGATCGTCCATCACGAGCTGCGACTTGTTGTCGGCGCGCCAGAGGCCGAAGGTGACGAACCAGGTGTGCAGCAGGCCCGGGTGATACGGGTCCTTGATGTTCTCCTGCATCAGCTTCCAGTTGCCCGGGATGCGCTGGCGGTTGTAGCCGAGGATCCTGAGCTCGCGGCCGTCGAACAGGCGGTCGAAGTAGCGCAGCACCGCCGGCCCGAGGAAGTCCTCGAG
>DATCGH010000238.1:0-2289 GCA_036509055.1 Caldimonas sp. | reverse complement strand
GACGCTGCTCCCGCCTTCGTAGAAATACTCGATCCGGATGTGGCCGTCGCGCCGGGCCACGCCGGCAGCGCCGGCGAGGGTCATGACGACGATCAGGAAGACCGAGATCTCCTCGGTCCAAGCGAACGACTGGTCGCTGAGGTAGCGGGTGAGGACGTTGCCGAGGGTGATCAGCGTCAGCGCCACCATGCAGGCGACCCCCAGCCACTCCTCGAGCTTCGGACGCGATTTCAAGGGGTTTCCCCGCGGCGGCGTCACCGGGGACGCCTCGATCGATGGTAACGATCGTTACCGATCACCCGTCGCGCGTTTTCCCGGACGGACGCGCCGCCTCTCTCGCGTCCCGGGGAAGGTCGTGTGCTCAGCGCGCCGGCGCAGCCACGAGCGCGGGCGGCACGTCGGCGCTGCCCGACCAGCCGCGATGCAGGAGCATCCAGCGCCACTTCGAGACGGCGCGAAACGGCCGGGTCACCGGACCAGCGATGGGAACGCCTTCGGCCATCTGCAAGGTGATCGAACGCGGCGCATCGCCGTTCGGCTTGCAGATCCAGTTGCGCCCGTCCTGAATTGTGCATTCGGCGAACTTGCCCGAGGGCTCGCTGGTCCCCACGGTCCAGAAGATGACCTCGCTGTGCGGCGTGAGGGCGCGATAGCGGTAGCGCTCGCCGGCCACCAGGCTTCCGGCGCAATGGTCGCCGGTCCAGGTGCCGTTGCGGCATTCGACGGTGTAGATGGTGCGCTCGCCCTGCATCGTGATGAAGTCCGACGCCCAGGCGGCGAAACCCAGGAGGGCGCAGATCGCGATCACGAATCCCCAGACACGAACCATCGAGCCGAAACCCCCTGCGCCGCAAGCACGGCGGAGCGGATTGTGCCCCTCGGCCGGGCGTGCGGAAGTGCGGGTTAGAACCGGGAAATGGACGGGCGGCGGCGCCCTAGATCACGCTTTCGGCGGATCGATCGGCTCGTGGCCCGGCGGCTCTTCCGGCGGCGGGCCGGGAAGCCGGGTGCCATCGTCCGGCTCGACCGGCAACGCGTCGGGCTCGGGCTCGTCGTTCTGGGGCAGTCCGGGAAGCGTCGCCATGGCGTCGAGGTCGGGAAGTCGCGTCGAACTTACCACGGAAGGCGCGCCGCGCCGGCCGCGGTGTCACTGCACCAGCAGGGCCGCGGAACATGCCGCGACAGCAATGACCAGGGCGACCAGCAGGATCCGATCCGAGACCGAGGACCCGAGCGGCTCGCCGGGGTGGTCGCCCGGCGGGGATGAAGTCGAATCGAGGAAGGGCGAGTGCATGGCGGTGCAGTGGGCGCGGGATGAAGGCGACTTTAGGTTCGGCCTCTGTCCGTGTGCATCCACTGAAAGAGCGAAATCGAGCACGGGCGGGCGCAAGCCCGCCGTTGACGCCGGCGATGCACAGGAGCGCCGCCTAGCGGCGGATCGGCTCGGCAGCGACGATGAGCGGCGGTACCGTCGGCGAGGCCGGCATGGTCGCCGGCGCGGCCGGCGGCTTCGCGGAGCGAACCGGGAGCTTGCGAGCCGGGCGCGTTCCGCCGGAGGACGGCGGCACGTTCGCCGGCACCCAGGAGCCGTCGGCTGTCCGATGCGCCGGCACGTAGACATCGCCCGGTCCAGCCGCGACCGGCAGTGCCGAGCCGCAAGCGAAAGACACGAGAGCGGCGAGGACGAGCGGCTTCATGCGCCGACTCTATTCGGCGCCGCTCGCTGGGTGTGAATCCGGAGGTAACGTGCGTCGTCGGGCGTATGCTTGCCCGCATGCGCCGCACCCTCTACCTCCTGATCGTCCTCGTTCTGGCCGGTTGCGCCGGAACGTCCGGCGGCTCCATCGTCTACGACCCGAACCGTTGCGATCGCAGCGGCGACGAGTCCCAGCGCCGGGCCTGCTGAGCCTGCCGGCGGCGCCGGCCGCCCATGGCGGGCCCTTCGACACAAGCGTCTATGCTGGGGTGTCGTCGCGTTTCCTGGAGTCCCGCATGACCACCCTCATCGGCCTGTCCGGCAGCCTGCGTCAGGCCTCGTTCAACAGCGCCCTGTTGCGCGCCGCGGTCGAGCTGATGCCGGCCGGCGTCGAGCTGCGCATCGGCTCGATCCGCGGCATTCCGCTGTACGACGGCGACCTCGAAGCGGCCGAGGGTGTTCCCGCCGCCGTGCAGTCGCTGAAGGACAGCATCGCCGCGGCCGACGGCTTGCTGTTCGTCACGCCGGAGTACAACAACTCGATGCCCGGCGTGACGAAGAACGCGGTCGACTGGCTGTCGCGGCCCGCCGCA
>DATCGH010000237.1:0-5638 GCA_036509055.1 Caldimonas sp. | reverse complement strand
GTGCCCATGACGCTGCGACGGCGAGGGCGAGGGCCGAAGCGATGACGGCGCGGCGGCCGGCGACGGGCTTCGCGGGCAGGGAGGAAGAGGGCATGGTCGAGGCTCCTTGAGGCTTGCGGGCGGACGGCCGCAGGTCCGACGGGCAATGCAAGCCGCATGCCAAATGTGAACAATGTCGGACGAGACTCGTCGACAATCCGTGAAGCAGATCGTCGACAGTGCGGCACGGGCCTTGCTCGCTGTCAGCGCAAAGGAGCGTCACCATGACCCCAGAGACCGCCTTGCCGCAGGGTGCACCGTCAGCCGCCACCGAGCCGCGCTCGCCCGCGGCGATCGTCGACGAGTTCCTGCGCCTGATCATGATTCCCGACCCGGCGGCGGCGCGGCGCTACACCGCCCTGGGCATGCGCATCCGCTTCACCGGCGGTCGCGAGATGAAGGACCCGGCCGAGTGCACCGCATTCAACGCCGGCCGCTATCGCTGGGTGAAGAAGCGGATCGAGCGCACCGAAACGGTGAGCGGCGGCACCGATGTCGAGACCGTGGTCTACAGCATCGGCACCCTGCATGGCGAATGGCCCGACGGCACGCCGTTCGAGGGCAACCGCTACGTCGACCGCTACGTGGTGAGCCGGGGCCTGATCGTCGGCATGGAGGTCTGGAACGACAGCGCCGAGTGGCTGCTGGTCCGCGCCGGGCTGGCCACGCTCGAGCCGGCGCGGGCATGAGCGGGTCGTACGTCGGCGCGCTGCCGGCGCACGGCCGTTTCGAGTACCGGCCGATCGTCGGCCGGCCCGACTACCACTGGCCCGGCGGCGCCCGCCTGGCGGTGTACCTCGGCTTCAACATCGAGCACTTCGCCTTCGGCGAGGGCCTGGGCGCGAACCTCGGCCCGGTGTCGCCGCCGCCGGACGTGCTGAACTACAGCTGGCGCGAATACGGCAACCGGGTCGGCGCCTGGCGCTGCCTCGAGCTGTTCGACCAGCTCGGCCTGCCGGCCGGCGTCGTTCTCAACACCGCGCTGTACGACCACGCGCCCGAGCTGGTTGATGCCTGCGTGGCGCGCGGCGACGAGATCATCGGCCACGGCCACACCAATGCCGAGCGCCAGGGCGGCCTGAGCGAGGCCGACGAGCGGGCGCTGATCGAGCGCTGCCGCGACCGGATCGCTGCGCACGGCGGCGTCGCGCCGCAGGGCTGGCTCTCGCCCTGGATCTCGGAGAGCCTCTGCACGCCGGACCTGCTCGCCGAGGCGGGCTTTCGCTACAGCCTCAACTGGTGCCACGACGACCAGCCGGTGCGCCTGCGCACCCGCGGCGGCGAGCCGCTCTGGTCGGTGCCGTATCCGCAGGAGCTGAACGACATCCCGATGATCGTCGCCCGGCTGATGGACGCGAAGGACTTCGCGCAGATGGTGATCGACAACGCCGACGAGATGCTCGAGCAGTCGCGGCGCCAGCCGCTGGTGATGGGCCTGGCGCTGCATCCCTACCTGATCGGCCAGCCCTACCGGCTGCGCCACCTGCGGCGGGCGCTGGGCCACCTGGCGGCGCTGCGCGATCGCGGCGAGGTCTGGTTCACGACGCCCGGCCCCATCTGCGCGCACATGGACGTGCTCGCGGCGGAGCGGCCGGAGGCGTTCGCGTGAGCCGGCGCGCCGCCGCGGCGGCGGCATCGGCCGGCGCGGCGCTGGCGGCGGAATCGGCTGATGCTGCCGGCGCGGCCGGCGAGGGCGTCGAAGCGACGCTCTATCGCTCGATCTTCGAGAGCGTCATGCAGCAGCGGCTCGCGCCCGGGACCAAGCTGCCGGAATCGCAGCTCTGCGAGATCTTCGGCGTCAGCCGCTCGGTGGTGCGCAAGGTGCTGCAGCGGCTCGCCCACGACCACATCGTCGAGCTCCGGCCGCATCGCGGCGCCTCGGTCGCGGTGCCGACCGCCGAGGACACGCGCCAGATCTTCGAGGCCCGGCACGTGGTCGAGGCGGCGACCGTGCGGCTGGCGGCGCAGCACGCCAGCGCCGCCGACATCGCCCTGCTGCGCCGCCAGCTCGCCGAGGAGCACGAGGCGATGCACCGCTTCGACCAACCGGCCTGGACCCGGCTGGCGAGCGCCTTCCACCTGCGCGTCGCCGCGCTCTCGCGCAACCCGATCCTGCAGCGCTATCTCGAGGAGATCGTCTCGCGCTGCTCGCTGATCGTCGCCCTCTACGAGCCGCCGGGCAACGCCGCCTGCGAGCACGACGAGCACGAGCGCATCGTCGACTGCATCGCCCGCCGCGACGGTGACGGCGCGGCGGCACTGATGGCCGAGCACCTGCGCAGCCTGGAGCGCAACGTCGTGCTGCGGCGCGAGAGCCCGGACCGGAGCCTGCGGACGATGCTCGGCATGAACCGCTGAGGCGGCCCGCGGCGCGACTTCAGCGCGCCTTGCGGATGCGCAGCAGCTCGTCGAGGATCAGGAACGCGGCGCCGACCGAGATCGCGCTGTCGGCGACATTGAACGAGGGGAAGTAGGCGCCGCCCCAGTGCACCTGGATGAAGTCGACGACGTGGCCGTGGAGGATGCGGTCGACGACGTTGCCGATCGCGCCGCCCAGGATCAGCGCAAGCGCCCAGCAGAACAGCCGCTGGCCGCCGTGGCGCGCCAGCAGCCAGACGATGAACACCGCGGCGACCGCACCGAGGCCGATGAAGAACCAGCGCTGCCAGCCGCTGGCGCCGGCGAGGAAGGAAAACGCGGCGCCGGTGTTGTGCGCCCGGACCAGGTCGAAGAACGGCGTGAGGGTGCGCACGTCGTTGAGCTGGAAGCTGCGCGTGATCAGCGTCTTGGTGATCTGGTCGAGCAGCACCACCGCGGCGGCGATGCCGAGCCAGAGCCAGATCGAGGCGGGGCGTCTGCCGGCCATCAGGCGATGCGCCGCGGCTCGCCGGCACCGAACAGGTTGCTCGTGCAGCGGCCGCAGATCGTCGGATGTGCCGGATCGATGCCGACGTCGCTGCGGTAGTGCCAGCAGCGCTCGCACTTGGCGACCGCGCTCGGCGTCACGTGGACGAAGAACTCGCTCGGGTCGGCGGTGTCGCCGGCCGAGACCAGGCGGGCGGCGGACGTG
This sequence comes from Caldimonas sp., assembly GCA_036509055.1. Taxonomy (GTDB): domain Bacteria; phylum Pseudomonadota; class Gammaproteobacteria; order Burkholderiales; family Burkholderiaceae_C; genus Schlegelella_A. The sequence goes on along the minus strand of DATCGH010000237.1, from coordinate 2,529 downwards.
ATCAGCACGAAGCGGAGATCGTCGGCCAGCGCCTCGAGCTCGGCCAGACGCTTGGGCCCGGCGCTGACCACGACCTCCGCCTGCAGCGACGAGCCGATCTTTCCGTCGGTGCGCAGCACCTCGATCTGCCGGTTCGACTCGGCGCGAACCTCGGCGATGCGCTTCCAGCGGGCGAGCAGCGCCTCGTCCTCCCAGGCGCGGACGTCGACGTAGGTCTCGGTGAAGATCGAGACCGAGCCCTTGGGGCCGAACACCTTCCACGCCTCCTCGGCGGTGAAGCTGAGGAAGGGCGCCATCCAGCGCAGCATCGCGTGGGCGATGTGCGACAGCGCCGTCTGCGCCGAGCGCCGTGCCGGCGATTTCGGCGCGGTCGTGTAGAGGCGATCCTTCAGGATGTCGAGATAGAAGGCGCCCAGGTCCTCCGAGCAGAACACCTGCAGCTTGGAGACGACCGGGTGGAACTCGTAGACGCCGAAGTGGCCGCCGCTGAAGACGCCGCGCGCCGGATCGAAGCTGCCGACGATCTCGGCCTGCAGCTCGGCCGTGCGGGCCAGGGCCCAGCGGTCGATCTCCAGCATCTCGGCGAGCGGCACGGCGTCGGCGGCGGCGTCGAAGTCGCTGGTGTTGGCGAGCAGGAAGCGCAGCGTGTTGCGGATCCGCCGGTAGGCATCGACGACGCGCGCCAGGATCTTGTCGTCGATCGCCAGGTCGCCGGAATAGTCGGTCGAGGCGCACCAGAGGCGGATGATCTCGGCGCCGAGCTTGGTCGTTGTCTCGGCCAGGCCGATGAAGTTGCCCAGGCTCTTGCTCATCTTGCGGCCCGAGCCGTCGACCGTGAAGCCGTGGGTCAGCAGCCCCCGGTAGGGCGCGTGGCCCTCGAACGCGCAGGCGATCAGCAGCGACGAGTGGAACCAGCCGCGATGCTGGTCGTGGCCCTCGAGGTAGAGGTCGGCCTCGGGCGCGGCGCCGTTGTCGTCCGGCACGGTCGTGCCGGGATGGCTGCCGCGCAGGACGTGGAAGAAGGTCGAGCCGGAGTCGAACCAGACATCGAGGATGTCGTTGCTCTTGGCGTAGTGCTCGGCGTCGGCGCCCAGCACCTCCGCCGCCGAGAGCCGCGCCCAGGCCTCGACCCCGCCCTGCTCGACGATGTCGGCGGCACGGTCGATCAGCGCCAGGGTGTCGGGATGCAGCTCGCCGGTCGTCTTGTGCAGGAAGAGGGGCAGCGGCACGCCCCAGTTGCGTTGCCGGCTGATGCACCAGTCGGGCCGGTGGGCGATCATGTCGTGCAGCCGGGCGCGGCCGTTCTCCGGATAGAACGCGGTCGCGTCGATCGCATCGAGCGCGGTCTCGCGCAAGGTCTTCCCAGCCGGGTCGACGGCGAACACGCCGGCGGTCGAGGCGTCGGGCTCGTCCATGCGCACGAACCACTGCGCCGCGGCGCGGTAGATCACCGGCGTCTTGTGGCGCCAGCAATGCGGGTAGCTGTGCACCACGGTCGTGCTGTCGAACAGACGTCCGGCCGCGCGCAGCGCCTCGACGATCAGCGGGTTGGCCTTCCAGATGTGCTCGCCGCCGAAGAGCGGCAGGTCTTGCTCGTAGACGCCGTTGCCTTGCACCGGGTTGAGGATCGCTTCGACCGCCAGGCCGTGGGCGCGGCAGGAGTTGAAGTCCTCGATGCCATAGGCTGGCGCCGAATGGACGATGCCGGTGCCATCTTCCGCGGTCGCGTAGTCGGCGAGGTAGACCGGCGCCACCCGGTCGTAGCCCGGGTGGACGGCGGCGAGCGGATGGCGGAACTCGAGCCCCTCGAGCTTCTCGCCGCGCGCCGTGGCGACGACCCGGCCCTCGAGCCCGAAGCGGGCCAGGCACTTCTCGACCAGGGCGCTGGCGACGAGCAGCAGGCCGCGCTCGGTGTCGACCAGCGAATACTCGAGCTGCGGGTTGAGGTTGAGCGCCTGGTTGGCCGGGAGGGTCCAGGGGGTCGTCGTCCAGATCAGGGCGAACGCGTCCTTGGCAAGCGTTGGCAGACCGAAGGCCGCGGCCAGCTTGCCGGGGTCGGCGGCAAGGAAGCCGACGTCGACCGTGGTCGACTTGCGGTCGTCGTACTCGATCTCGAACTCGGCGAGCGAGGAGCCGCAGTCGAAGCACCAGTGCACCGGCTTCAGGCCGCGGTAGACGAAGCCGCGCTCGATGAGCCGCTTGAGCACCCGGATCTCGCCGGCCTCGTTGCCGAAGTCCATGGTCCGGTACGGATGGTCCCAGTCGCCGAGCACACCCACCCGCTTGAAATCGGCCATCTGCTGGACGATCTGCTCGGTGGCGTAGGCGCGGCTCTTGGCCTGCACCTGGTCGCGCGGCAGGCCGCGGCCGAAGGTCTTCTCGATCTGGTTCTCGATCGGCAGGCCGTGGCAGTCCCAGCCCGGGGTGTAGCGCGAGTCGAAGCCGGCGAGCTGGCGCGCCTTGACGATCATGTCCTTCAGGATCTTGTTGGCGGCATGGCCGACGTGCAGCTGGCCGTTGGCGTAGGGC
>DATCGH010000236.1:0-4156 GCA_036509055.1 Caldimonas sp. | reverse complement strand
TCCCGCTCGTGCTCTGGTTCAGCCCCTGGCAGTAGAGCGAGAGCGTCGGTCGGCGATGGCCCTCGTCATCGACGTTGGCGAACCAGCGTGCCGCCTGCACCAGATCCTGCTCGGCGATGCCGCAGAGCTTGCTGACGTCCTTGGGCGCGAAGTCGCGCACCCGCTGCTTCAGGGCATCGAAGCCGCGGGTGTGCGCGGCGACGAAGGCGGCGTCGATCCAGCCTTCCCACAGCATCACGTGCAGCAGGCCGTGGAACAGGACGACGTCGGTGCCGGGCTGGATCTGCAGGTGCAGGTCGGCGGCCTCGGCGGTCTCGGTGCGCCGCGGGTCGGCGACGACGATGCGCAGCCCCGGGTTCGCGGCCCGTGCGTCCTCGATCCGGCGAAACAGCACCGGATGGGCGAACGCGGTATTCGAGCCGGCGATGAACAGGGTCGACGCCTGCGCCAGGTCCTCGTAGCAGCACGGCGGCGCGTCGGCGCCGAGCGTCGCCTTGTAGCCGGCGACCGCGCTGCTCATGCACAGGCGAGAGTTGGTGTCGACGTTGTTGGTGCCGACCAGGCCCTTGGCCAGCTTGTTGAAGACGTAGTAGTCCTCGGTCAGGAGCTGGCCGGAAATGTAGAAGCCGACGGCGTCGGGGCCGTGGCGCGCGATCGTCTCCGCGAAGCGGTCGGCGGCGAGATCGAGCGCCGCCTCCCAGGCGATCGGCTGCGGCGCGCCGCCCCGCTCGAGGCGCTGCTGCGGCCGAAGCAGACGCGTCTGCAGCGTCACCGCGCGGGTGGCAGTGAGGTGCAGGGCGCTGCCCTTGCTGCAGAGACGGCCGAAATTGGCCGGATGGTCCGGATCGCCGCGCACGCCGGTGATCGCCCCGGCCTCGGTCTCGATGATCACGCCGCAGCCGACACCGCAGTACGGGCAGGTGGAACGGGTGTCCTTTCGCCCGGTCGCGGCGTGGCCCCCCTCCCGGAGGGGGGCTGGGAGGTGCATCATGTCACCGCATGGCGGATCGCCGAAGGCGAGTCCGCCAGCTCGGCCAGGTCGAGCGCGACCGCGCCGTCCTCGACCCGCACCGAGAAGCGCGGGGCGCAGCCGACGTCAGGCGCGGCGGCGCAGCCGTCGGCCAGGCCGATGGTCCAGTTGTGCAGCGGGCAGGCGACGCTCTCGCCGAAGACGATGCCCTGCGACAGCGGCCCGCCCTTGTGCGGGCACTGGTCGAGCAGGGCGAACACCTTGTCCTCGGCGGTGCGGAAGACGGCGATGTCGCCGCCGCTTTGACGCGTGACCTTGCGCGCGCCGAGGCGCGGGATGTCGTCGACGCGACAGATGACCTTCCATTCGTGCATGGCCTGCTCCTCGTCCTCAGACCGCGATCGGCGCGAACTGGCGCACGTCGACATGCGCCTTGTCGTGCTCGAACCACGGGTCGGGCAGGCCGTCGAGCGAGAAGCGCAGGCGCTCGGCAAGGCGCTTCTGGTTCTCGCGGTCCTCGAGCACCTTCGCCTTGACATGGTCGAGGCCGACCCGGCCGACGTAGTGCACCGTCCGCTCGAGGTACCAGCCCTCTTCGCGATAGAGCTGGAGGAACGCCGCCGAGACCTCGAGCACCTCCTCGTGGGTCGCGACCTTGCAGAGGAACTGGGCGACGTCGGTCTTGATGCCGCCGTTGCCGGCGACGTAGATCTCCCAGCCCGATTCGACGCCGATCACGCCCACGTCCTTGATGCCGCTCTCGGCGCAGTTGCGCGGGCAGCCGCTGACCGCGAGCTTGACCTTGTGCGGCGCGTACATCCGCCAGAGCGCCTTTTCCAGCTCCTTCCCCATGCGGGTCGAGTCCTGGGTGCCGAAGCGGCACCATTCGCTGCCGACGCAGGTCTTCACCGTGCGCAGCGTCTTGCCGTAGGCATGGCCGGAAGGCATGCCCAGGTCCTTCCAGACCGCGGTCAGGTCCTCCTTCTTCACCCCGAGCAGGTCGATGCGCTGGCCGCCGGTGACCTTGACCGTCGGAATCCGGTACTTGTCGACGACGTCGGCGATCCGCCGCAGCTCCGAGGAATTGGTCTCGCCCGCCCACATCCGCGGCACGACGGAGAAGGTGCCGTTCTTCTGGATGTTGGCGTGGGCCCGCTCGTTGATGAAGCGCGACTGCGGATCGTCCAGCGCCTCGTGCGGCCAGGTGCTGATGAGGTAGTAGTTGATCGCCGGTCGACAGCTGGCGCAGCCGTTCGGCGTGCGCCAGTTGAGGTGCTCGTGGACGGCGGCGATCGTCAGCAGATGCTGCTCCCGGATCGCGTCGCGCACCTGCTGGTGGTTGGCGTCGGTGCAGCCGCACACCGGTTTCAGCTTCGGCGCCGCGGTGTAGCCGGCGCCGGCGGTCATCATCAGGATCTGCTCCACCAGGCCGGTGCAGGAGCCGCAGGAGCCGCTCGCCTTGGTGCACTTCCTGACCTCGTCGACGGTGAACAGGCCCTGCTCGCGGATCGCCTTGACGATCGTTCCCTTCTTCACCCCGTTGCAGCCGCAGACCTCGGCCGTGTCGGCCATCGCCGCGGCGCGGCTGTTGCCGGCGTGGCCGGTGTCGCCGAGGTGCTGCTGGCCGAACATCAGCTGGTCGCGGATGTCGGCGATGTTGCGGCCTTCGCGCACCAGGTCGAAGTACCACGAGCCGTCGGCGGTGTCGCCGTAGAGGCAGGCGCCGATCAGCTTGTCGCCCTTGACGACGAGCTTCTTGTAGACGCTGTTGTAGGGGTCGCTGAGGACGATCTCCTCGGTCTCGCCGCCGCCCATGAACTCGCCGGCCGAGAACAGGTCGATGCCGGTGACCTTGAGCTTGGTCGAGGTCTGCGAGCCGAGGTAGCGGCCGATGCCGAACTCGCCGAGGTGAGTGGCGCAGACCTTGGCCTGCTCGAACAGGGGCGCCACCAGGCCGTAGGCGATGCCGCGGTGCGCCGCGCACTCGCCGACGGCGTAGATGCGGCCGTCGGTGATGGTCTGCATCGTGTCGTTGACGACGATGCCGCGGTTGCAGTGCAGGCCGATCTTCTCGGCCAGGGCGGTGTTGGGGCGGATGCCGGCGGCCATGACGACCAGGTCGGCGGGCTCTTCGCTGCCGTCCTTGAAGCGCACCGCCTTGACCCGGCCGGTGTCGTCGCCGACCAGCGCCGCGGTCTCGGCGCCGATCAGGAAGCGCAGGCCCCGCGCCTCGAGCGACTTCTGCAGCATCCCGCCGGCCGTCTCGTCGAGCTGGCGCTCCATCAGCCAGGGCGCGATATGCACCACCGTGACCGCCATGCCGCGGCGCATCAGGCCGTTGGCCGCCTCCAGGCCGAGCAGGCCGCCGCCGATGACGACCGCGTGGCGGTGCGTCTTCGCCGTCGCGATCATCGTCTCGGTGTCGGCGATGTCGCGGTAGGCGATCACGCCCGCCAGCTCCTTGCCGGGCAGCGGCGGCACGAACGGATTCGAGCCGGTGGCGAGCAGCAGGCGGTCGTATTCGGCCTCGGTGCCATCCGCAGCGGTGACGATGCGACGGCGACGGTGGACGTCGACCACCTTCTTGCCGAGGTGCAAGGTGATCCCGTGCCCGGCGTACCAGTCGAGCGGGTTGAGGATGATCTCGTCGATCGTCTGCTCGCCGGCCAGCACCGGCGAGAGCAGGATGCGGTTGTAGTTCGGATGCGGCTCGGCGCCGAACACCGTGATGTCGTACAGGTCGGGGGCGATCCGCAGCAGTTCCTCGAGGGTGCGCACCCCGGCCATGCCGTTGCCGACCATCACCAGCTTCATCTTCCTCATCGGTGGTTCGCTCCTTGCAGTGAGAGGCGCATGACCTTTCGGGCCCGTCGGCCGGCACCGGGGCCCTCGTGACGAGCGCGCTCGTCGTCGAGGGCACCGCGCCCGGCCCTGTCGACCTCGCCGCCGACCTGCGCGCGGCCGGGATTCACGTGCTTGGTGCAGTGCCGCGCGACAGCTTGGTGCGCGAGGCGGCGCGGCTCGCCCCCGACCTCGTCGTCTGCGCCGAGGCCGCACCCGACGACGCCCTGTTCGACGCCTTCAAGCGGCTCGCCGTCGGCGAGCCGCGGCCGGTGATCGTCTTCACCCAGGACCCGGACGCGGCGAAGATCGAGCGCGCCATCGGCTCGGGCATCCATGCCTACG
>DATCGH010000235.1:0-4857 GCA_036509055.1 Caldimonas sp. | reverse complement strand
ACGCTTCGACCATCCGCTCGCGCCGCCTGCGGGGCAGTCGTATGCAGAGACCATCCAGCCCATCCTCGACCGTCGCTGCGTGGTCTGCCACGCCTGCTACGACGCGCCTTGCCAGCTGAAGACGACCAGCTGGGAAGGGCTGGCGCGAGGCGCGAGCAAGACGCCGGTGTACGACGCCACCCGGCTGCGGGCGGCGACGCCGTCGCGCCTGGGCGTCGACGCCGACAAGCCATCGGAGTGGCGGGCCCGGGACTTCTCGCCGGTCCTCAACGAGCACCGCCCCACGCCGGAGGCCCATCGCGGCGCCGGCCTGATGCACCGCCTGCTGATGCTCAAGCAGCAGCATCCGCTGCCGGCCGGGGATGTCGTCGAAGGCGGGCTGGATTTCTCCCTCGAGCGCTCGGCCACCTGTCCGGCGGAAGCGGAAATCGATCGGTACGAGCGCGCGACGCCGCAGGGCGGCATGCCCTTCGGCCTGCCGGGACTGAGCGCGTCCGAGCACCGGGTGCTCACGCGCTGGCTCGAGCAGGGCGCGCCGTACGAAGGCCCGGCCGCGCCGACGCCGCTGGCGATGCAGCGCGTCGCGCAGTGGGAGCGTTTCTTCAATGGCGACTCGCTCAAGGAAAGGCTCTTCAGCCGCTACGCCTACGAGCACCTGTTCCTGGCGCATCTGCACTTCGACGACGACCCCGAGCGCCAGTACTTCCGGCTGGTGCGCTCCGCCACGCCACCGGGGCAGCCGCCGCGATTGATCGCGAGCCCCCGTCCGGTCGACGACCCGGGGGTGAGTCGCGTCTATTACCGGCTGGTCCCCGAGCGCGAGACGATCGTCGCCAAGACGCACATGCCCTACGCCCTGGGCCCGCAGCGGATGGCGCGCTGGCGCGCGCTCTTCCTCGACACGCCCGACAAGGTCGACCGTCTGCCCGGCTACAGCGCGGAGACGGCCGCCAACCCCTTCGCCACCTTCGCCGACCTGCCGGTCGCCGCGCGCTACCGCTTCATGCTCGACGAGGCGGAGTTCACGATCATGGGCTTCATCAAGGGGCCGGTGTGTCGCGGCCAGATGGCGCTCAATGTCATCGACGACCACTTCTGGGTCTTCTTCCTCGCGCCGTCGAGCGTTTCCGACGCGGCCCAGTCGGCCCTCCTGGCGAAGGACGTCAACCTGATGCGCCTGCCGACCGGCAGCAGCAGCACGCCGGTCCTGATCCTCTGGCTGCAGTACGCGAAGCTGGAGAACGACTATCTGAAGGCCAAGTCGGACGCCCTCCTTCAGTCGCTGCAGGGCTCGGCCCGCCTGGACCTGCGCCTGATCTGGGACGGGGAAGGCCGCAACGACAACGCCGCGCTCACCGTTTTCCGGCACTTCGACAGCGCCAGCGTCGTTAAGGGCATGGTGGGCGAGGCGCCGAAGACGGCCTGGGTCATCGGCTACCCGCTGCTCGAGCGCATCCACTATCTCCTGGTCGCCAACTACGACGTCTACGGCAACGTCGGCCACCAGCTCAATTCGCGGCTCTACATGGATTTCCTGCGCATGGAGGGCGAGTTCAACTTCCTGACGCTGCTGCCGCGGCCGGTGCGCCTCGCGACGCGCGACCACTGGTACCGCGGCGACAGCCTCGCCACGCGCGAGCAGGTCTATGGCGGCGCGACGACGACGCTGGCCGTGGACAGTGCCATCCGCTATTCGACGACCGATCCGAAGCGCGAGCTGCTCGACATGCTGAGAGCGAAGCTCGCGCCGGTCCTGAGCCGCCGCTTCGACATCGATCGTCGCGTCGCCCCGCCGCTGCGGGCGCCGCTCCAGGAGCTGGCGCGGGTGCGCGGCGCGTCGCTGCAATGGCTGCCCGAAAGCACGCTCCTGGTGGTCGAGACGCCGGCCGGAGACGCCACCCTCAGCCTGCTGCGCAATACCGCCCATGCCAGCGTCTCGGACCTGCTCGGCGAGCGCCGGGAGCTCCGCCCCGACGAGGACACGCTGACCGTCGTGCCCGGGGTGCTCGGAAGCTACCCCAATGCCTTCTACCGCGTGCCGGCGGCCGAGTTGCCGGCGATGACCGCGGCGATGCGCCAGCTTCGATCCGAAGCCGACTACGCAGCCTTCGCGAAGCGCTGGGCGGTGCGCCGCACCAGCCCGGACTTCTGGGCCTTCAGCGACGCGCTGCTTGCCCGCTATCGAAAGGACCAGTCGCTCGAAGCCGGCGTCCTCGACTACAACCGTTTGGAGAACCGATAGCGCAGCATGGGCGCGGCTTGGAACTCCGGGCCGGTTCGCCTACCATCCGCCGCAGGCTTGACCGCTGCCGGAACTCGCACTCCGCAATGAAGATGCTCGCAAGCACTCCGAGGCGCGTCCTCGCGCTCCTGGCCGCGCTGGCGTTGCACGCGGGGGCCATGGCGCAAGACCATGCCGTGCCGTCGTTCGGCAAGGTCGATTCGATGGAGGCGCGCGTCCAGGGCTGCGTGACCTGTCACGGGCAGAGCGGCCAAGGCACGAACAGCGGCTACTTTCCCCGCATCGCCGGCAAGCCCGCCGGCTACCTGTACAACCAGCTGGTTGCCTTTCGTGACGGCACGCGCAGCTATCCGCCGATGAACTATCTCGTCGCGTACCTGCCCGACGCGTACCTGCGCGACATGGCCGAGCACTATTCGAAGCTGCGGCCGCCGTTCGCGCCGCAAAAGCCGCCGACGGTCGACGCCGCGGCCCTGGCCCGCGGCAAGGCCCTCGTCGTCACCGGAGATTCCGCCAAGACGATCCCGGCCTGCGCCGACTGCCACGGCAAGGGCCTCACCGGCATGGAGCCGGGAATTCCCGGCCTGGTGGGCTTGCGGCAGACCTACATCGTCGGCCAGCTGACGAGCTGGCGCACGGGCGAGCGCAGTGCCGCCGAGCCCGACTGCATGAAGCGGATCGTGGGGCGGATGTCGGATGCCGACATCACCGCGGTCGCCGCCTGGCTGGCGACGCAGGAGCCGCCGCGCGATCCCTCGCCGGAATCGTCCAACCTGGTGCGCATGCCGTTCGCATGCGGCAGCCAGCGCTGAGCCATGCGCAAGGTCCTCGGCTTGGCGCTCACGATCGCGCTCGTGATCGCCGCGGTCCTGGTGGCGAGGCATTTCCTGCAGCCCGGGCCGATGCCGCAGCAGGTCGGGGCGCCGGTGGTGAACGCGACCACCCAGGTCATCAACCAGGGCGAGTACCTCGCCCGCGCCGGCGACTGCACGGCCTGCCACACCGTGCCCAACGGCAAGCTGTTCGCCGGCGGCCGGGCGATGCCCACGCCGTTCGGCAACATCTACGTCCCCAATATCACCCCCGAGGACGAGACTGGCATCGGCAAGTGGAACGCCGACGAGTTCTACCGGATGATGCACACCGGCATCTCGCGCGACGGCTCGCTGCTCTATCCGGCGATGCCCTTCGCCTCGTACACCAAGGTCACGCGCGCCGACTCCGACGCGATCTTCGCCTACCTGATGTCGGTGCCGCCGGTGCGCCAGGCGAACCGCAAGCACGAGCTGCGCTTCCCGTTCAACAACCGCGAGCTTCTGATTGGCTGGCGGACGCTCTACTTCAAGGAAGGCGAGTTCGTGCCCGACCCGAAGCAGTCGGCGCAGTGGAACCGCGGTGCCTATCTGGTCGAGGGTCTCGGCCACTGCGCGATGTGCCACACCGCGATCAACGCGCTCGGCGGCTCGAAGGAATCGCAGGAGTTCGAGGGCGGGATGATCCCGAACCAGAACTGGTACGCGCCTTCGCTGACCTCGAACCGCGAGGCCGGGCTCGGCAACTGGGAGATCAAGGAGATCGCCGACCTGCTGCAGGTGGGCGTTTCGCAGCGCGCGACCGTCTACGGGCCGATGGCCGAGGTCGTCTACAACAGCTTGCAGTACCTGAGCGACGAGGACGCCACGGCGATGGCCGTCTACCTCAAGTCGCTGCCGAAGCGCGATGCCGAGGCGCCGCCGACCAGCCAGGCGCGACTCGTCGATCCGGCGAAGATGGAGCTCGGCCGCAAGATCTACGAGAAGCAGTGCGCGGTCTGCCACGGCGGCGAAGGCAAGGGCTTCCCGCCGGGCTTGCCGCCGCTGGCCGGCAACCAGTCGATCACGATGGCCTCCCCGGTCAACTCGATCCGCATGGTGCTCAACGGCGGCTATCCGCCGGGGACGAAGAAGAATCCGAAGCCGCACGGCATGCCGCCGTTCTCGCACATCCTCAACGACGACGAGGTCGCCGCCGTCGTCACCTACATCCGCGTCGCCTGGAACAACAGCGGCACGCCGGTGCAGCCGAACCAGCCCAACGAGCTGCGCAAGCTGCTCCCCGAATGAAGGAGTCCGCCGATGCCCGCGCCGACCGACCCTGAGGCCAGCGACCGCGAGGTCGACGAGATCGTCGCCCGCGGGCCCTCGGGCGCCTGGGCGGTCGCCGGGATCGCGACGGCGATCGTGGTGGCGATCTACTTCGGCTTCTATCTCTTCATCTACCTGCCGCGGGGCGCCGTCCAATGAGCACCGCAGCGCCGATGCCGCCGCCGGGCGAACCGGATTCGCATGCGATCGCGATTTCGGCCGAGCGGCGCTGGGCTTGGGTCGTCCTCGCCATCATCGCGCTGCTCGTGGCGATGATGGTCTTCACCGGGCTGCACTGGGCGGCGATGCCGCCTTCGCGGGTCGAGACCGTCGACGTCAAGACGCTGCACTTGAAGGGCGAGTTCGTCGAGAGCAACCTCGGCACCAGCGTCGGCGCCGACGGCAAGGTCACGGTGCGCCTCGTCGCCCAGCAGTATTCGTTCGAGCCGCAGTGCATCGTCGTGCCGGCCGGCATGCCGGTGACATTTCGCG
>DATCGH010000234.1:0-7205 GCA_036509055.1 Caldimonas sp. | reverse complement strand
GCGGTGCGCCGTGCCTAGTCCTTCGGTTCCGGAAGTCAAGCACGAACCGCACGAGCGGCGAAAGAAATTCCTCGTAACCGGAGCCCATAGAATCGCCAACCCTGCTTGACACTGAACAATGCCGACGATGTAATCGTTTTCGCCCTGGCGCCGAGCCCGCCGCCTCGCGACACGACATCGAATTCCATCGAGAGACCGAGCTTCCTGAGGGGGACCCTTCGTGAATAAAACCGAACTGATCGAGCACATCGCCAAGCAGGCCGACATCTCCAAGGCGGCGGCGGCCCGCGCCCTGGAGGCAATGATCGGCGGCGTGAAGACCAGTCTGAAAAAGAACAACACGGTCTCGCTCGTCGGCTTCGGAACCTTTAGCGTCGGCAAGCGTGCCGCACGCAGCGGTCGCAATCCGCGCACCGGCGCGGCGATCAAGATCAAGGCGGCGAAGGTGCCCAAGTTCCGCCCGGGCAAGGCGCTCAAGGACGCCCTCAACTGAATTCCGCTGCCGGCACGTGCCGGCGCCGGGTGCTTAGCTCAGCTGGTAGAGCGGCGCCCTTACAAGGCGTAGGTCGGGGGTTCGAACCCCTCAGCACCCACCATCCGCAACCGCGTCGACGGCCCGTGCCCGGGCCTGCGAGCGGCTAGAATCGCGGCCGTCCTCCCACGAAAGGCGAACCGCGGTTCGCCTTTCTCGCATCTGCCCCGCCCATGTTCGATTTCTTCCGTCGCCACACCCGCGTCCTGCAGTTCGTGCTCGTGCTGCTGGTGTTTCCCTCGTTCGTGTTCTTCGGCATCCAGGGCTACAGCGGCATGAAGAGCGGCGACCAGGAGACCGTGGCCACGGTCGACGGCCACAAGATCAGCCAGGTCGAGCTCGACAACGCCCTGCGCGAGCGGGTCGAGCGGGCGCGTCGGCAGATGCCCGGCATCGATCCCAAGCTGTTCGAGACGCCCGAGATGCGCCGCATGGCGCTCGACGCCCTGATCCGCGAGCGTGTCCTCGCCGCCGCGGCCGCCAAGCTTCATCTCACCCCGTCGGACGAGCGCGTGCGCGTACTGTTCAAGAACGACCCTCAGTTCGCGCAGCTGCGCGATCCCGACGGCTTCGTCAATCCTGCCGTTCTCGCGGCCCTCGGGATGTCGTCGGAGATGTTCGCGCAGCGGCTGCGCGAGGACATCTCGGCCCGGCAGGTGCTGCAGGGCGTCACCGAGTCGGCGGCCGCGCCGGCAGCGGCGGCCTCGGCGGCGCTCGACGCGATGTACCAGCAGCGCGAGATCCAGGTGCAGCGCTTCGACACCAAGGAGTACCTGACCAAGGTGTCGCCGACCGATGCCGAGATCGAGGCGTACTACAAGGATCCGGCGCATGCGGCGCAGTTCCGCGCTCCCGAAGAGGCCTCGATCGAGTACCTCGTGCTCGACCTCGATGCGCTGAAGAAGAACATCGCCGTTCCCGAGGACGAGCTTCGCAAGTACTACGCCGAAAACGAGAAGCGCTTCACCGCGCCGGAGGAGCGCCGGGCCAGCCACATCCTGATCAAGGCCGACAAGGACGCGCCCAAGGCCGAGCGGGAGAAGGCCAAGGCCAAGGCCGAGGCGATCCTCGCCGAGGTGAAGAAGGATCCCTCGAAGTTCGCCGAGATCGCGAAGAAGAATTCCGAGGACGAGGGCTCGGCGGCGAATGGCGGCGACCTCGACTTCTTCGGCCGCGGCGCCATGGTCAAGCCGTTCGAAGACGCGGCCTACGGCCTGAAGCCCGGCGGGATCAGCGGCGTGGTGGAGAGCGACTTCGGCTATCACGTGATCCAGCTCGTGGCCGTTCGCGGCGGCGAGAAGAAGAGCTACGAGTCGGTGCGCGCCGAGATCGAGGGCGAGTTCCGCAACCAGCAGGCGCAAAAGCTCTTCTCGCAGGCCGCGGTCGACTTCGACGACATGGTCTATCAGCAGTCCGAAAGCCTCAAGCCCGCCGCCGACCGCTGGAAGCTCGAGATCGCCAAGGCCGACCATGTGACCCGCGAGCCCGGCGCCAAGGCCACCGGGCCGCTCGCCAACGCCAAGTTCCTGGAGGCGATTTTCGCCAGCGACTCGACCCAGAACAAGCGCAACACCAAGGCGATCGACATCGGCGCCAGCAAGCTCGCCGCCGGCCGCGTGACCCGCTATTCGCCGGCGCACCAGCAGCCGCTGGCGGAGGTCAAGGACCGGGTGCGCCAGCAGCTCGCGGCCAGCCAGGCAGCGGCGATGGCCAGGAAGCTGGGAGCCGAGAAGCTCGCAGCGGCGCGCGCGGCGCCGCAGACCGCGCTCTCCGACAACACCCTGATCGTCTCCCGCGCCCAGACCCGCGACCTGCCGCGGCCGCTGGTCGACGCCGCGCTGAAGGCGCCGGTCGCGACGCTGCCGGCGTATGTCGGCGTCGATCTTGGCGACCAGGGCTACGCCGTGGTGCGCATCACCAAGCTGTGGGGCCGCGATCCGGCCGCTGCCGACCCGGTGAAGGCGAAGGAGCAGTACGCGCTCATCTGGGGCGATGCCGAGGCCCAGGCCTACTACGCCGCGCTGAAGAGCAAGTTCAAGGCGACGGTCAACGAATCGGCGCTGAACTCGCGCGAAGGCGCGGCGAGCGCGCCCTCCTGAGCCCGGGACCGGTTCCGCAAGCGCGCCGCCGAGGGTCGCTTGCTACAATCTTTCGCTCGGTGGTGGCTGTAGCTCAGTTGGTAGAGTCCAGGATTGTGATTCCTGTTGTCGTGGGTTCGAGCCCCATCAGCCACCCCAAATGAATCCGCAGATCAGGCACTCAGGTGCCTGATTTCGTTTGTGGAGTCCGCCATGACGATCGAAGTGGTCCGCGACCGAGCGCGGAAGATGAAGCACACCGTTCACGTGCGGCAGCACGCATTCGCGGTCGACGAGCCGGCCGGCAACGGCGGCGAGGACCTCGGCCCGACGCCGCACGATGTCTACGACAGTGCGCTCGGCGCCTGCAAGGCCTTGACCATGCTCTGGTATGCGCAGCGAAAGCAGATCCCGCTCGAGGACGTCCGGGTGGCGGTCGATCGCGACGACAGCGAGGAGCGCCGCGGCACGTACCGCCTGCGTGTGACGCTCGAGCTCGGCGGCGCTTTGACAGAGGCGCAGCGCCAGGAGCTGCTGAATGTGGCCGGCAAGTGTCCGGTGCACAAGCTGATGACCCAGGTGACGACCGAGGTCGTCACCGAGCTCGCGCCCGCCGCCGGATAGGCCGAGCTCACCCTCGGGGCCGCGGCTCCTTCTCGAGCCCGCTCTCCTTGCGGCACTGCGCATCCGCGGCGACGACGTTCGCCGGCTGCAGCGCGAGCGAGCTCGTGGTCGGCTCGGGGGCGCCCCAGCGGTTGATCGCGGTGGCGATGCCCAGGCGCTCGTAGAAGTCCTTGCCGAAGCGCTTCGCCATGCAGCCCTCGTAGTGCATGTAGCGCGCGCCCATCGTTTCCGCGAGATCGGCCGCCGTCGCGATCGGCAGGCCCGCCGCCGCCGACAACACGAAGAGCAGCCGGAGGCTTCCAGCGAACACGGTCAGAACATGGTGTTGGCGTTGGCGGACGTCGCCGGCACCACCTGCAGCACGTCCCAGTGCTCGACGATCTTGCCGTCGTCGGTGAGGCGGAAGATGTCGATCCCGGCCCAGTCCCTGCTGGCGTCGGTCGGCCACTGCTGATGGCAGTGCAGGACGACGAAGTTGCCGTCGGCCAGCACGCGCTTGAAGGTCACCCGCTTGCCCGGGTACTCCCTGGCCATCCGCTCGAAGTAGGCGATGAACGCCGCCTTGCCGTCGGCGACGTGCGGGTTGTGCTGGGTGTAGCTGTCGCCGGCGTAGAGGCGAATCGCATCGGCCGGCCGGCAGTCGTTGAACATCATCTCGTAGAAGGCGACGACCGCCTCCTTGTTGCGTTGCAGCGCATCCGTCGCGGCCACGGCGCTCGCCTCTCCTCGCCTCAGGGGTTGACCATCACCAGCTTGCCGCGCACCTTGCGGCTGCCCATCCGTGCGTAGGCCGCGGGCAGCTCGCTCATCGGCAGCCGCTGGTCGATCACCGGCTTGATCTTGCCTTCGCCGTACCAGCGCGCGAGCTCGGCCAGCCCGGCGGCGTTGGCCTTGGGCTCGCGCCGGGCGAAGTCGCCCCAGAACACGCCGACGATCGAGGCGCCCTTCAGCAGCGCCAGGTTCAGCGGCAGCGCCGGGATGCCGCCCTGGGCGAAGCCGACCACGAGGTAGCGCCCGCGCCAGGCGATCGAGCGGAACACCGGCTCGGCCAGGTCGCCGCCGACCGGGTCGTAGACGACGTCGGGACCCTTGCCGTCGGTGAGCTTCTTCAGCTCGTCGCGGATGTTGCCGCTGCCGTAGTTGATGGTCGCATCGGCGCCGAGCGTCTTGCAGAAATCGCATTTCTCGTCGCTCGACGCGGCGGCGATGACGCGCGCGCCGATGACCTTGCCGATCTGGATCGCCGCTGTTCCCACGCCGCCGGCCGCGCCGAGCACGAGCAGGGTCTCGCCGGCCTTGAGCTGGGCGCGGTCGATCAGGGCATGGTGGGTCGTGCCGTAGGTCATGACGAAGGCCGAGGCATCGTCGAAGGCGAAGCCCTTCGGCAAGGGCATCACGCCGGCGGCGGCGACGCAGGCATGGGTGCCGAAGCCGCCGCTCGAGCCGATGGCGGCGACCGGATCGCCGACCTTGAGATGACTGATGCCTTCGCCCACCGCCTCGACCACCCCGGCGTATTCCGAGCCCGGCACGAACGGCAGGGGCGGCTTGAACTGGTACTTGTTCTGCACCGTCAGCAGGTCGGGGAAGTTGAGGCTGGCGGCCTTGATCGCGATCAGCACCTCGCCCGCCTTCGGCACGGGCGTCGGCAGTTCCTTCCACTGCAGCGCCTCGACGCCGATCGGGTTCTCGCAAAGCCAGGCATGCATGTCGGGGGCCTCTTCGTCAGGGCAGAGCGCACGGGAGCCGGCGCATTCGCGATCGATGATACGCAGCCGGGGCACGCGTCGCGTCGCCTCGGGGACGACTCCCTACAATCGCAAGATGCGCATCCTCATCGCCAACGACGACGGCTACCAGGCCCCGGGCCTTGCCACCTTGGTCGCCGCCTGCGAAGGACTGGGCGAGCTCCAGGTGGTGGCGCCGGAGCAGAACGCCAGCGGCACCTCGAACTCGCTCACCCTGAACCGCGGCCTCTCGGTCTATACCGCCGCCAACGGCTGGCGCTACATCAACGGCACGCCCTCCGACTGCGTCCACTTCGCGCTCTCCGGGCTACTCGAGCACCGGCCGGACCTGGTCGTCTCGGGCATCAACAACGGCGCGAACATGGGCGACGACACGCTCTACTCGGGCACCGTCGCCGCGGCCATGGAAGGCTTTCTGTTCGGCATCCCGGCGATCGCCTTCTCGCAGGTGCAAAAGGGCTGGGAGCACCTCGACGTCGCCGGTCGGGTGGCCCGCAAGGTCATCGAGCAGGTCCTTGGCCGGCCGCCGACGATCACGCCCTACCTGCTCAACGTCAACATCCCGAACCGTGCCGATGCCGACCGGCTGCCGAGCCGCGTCACCCGTCTCGGCCGGCGCCATGCGAGCGAGCCGGTGATCCGCCAGGTGAGCCCGCGCGGCGACACGCTCTACTGGATCGGCCCCGCCGGCGACGCCCGCGAGGCCGGGCCGGGCACCGACTTCCATGCCACCAGCAACGGCGAGATCTCGATCACGCCGCTGCATGTCGACCTCACCGATCACGCCAGCCTCCCGGTCTGGCGCGATTGGGCCAACGGGGCCGGCTGATGTCGGCGGACGATCGTTCGCGTCTCAAGTTTCCGCTCAAGCTCGACCGCGTCGCCGGCACGGCGGCGACGCCGCAGCGCACCGTGCTGCGGCCGCAGCGCGACGTCGCCGCCGCCCATGCCGATGCCGGCCGCCGGGATCGCCCCTCGGGTCTGGGCCTCGACTCGGCCGACGTCCGCAGACGCATGGTCCAGCGCCTCGCAGAGGGCGGCCTCCTCGAGCCGCGCGTGCTGGCCGCGTTCGCGGCGGTGCCTCGGCATCTGTTCGTCGACGCCGCGCTCGCCACCCAGGCCTACGAAGACACCAGCCTGCCGATCGGCCACGGCCAGACGATCTCCAAGCCTTCGGTGGTCGGCCGGATGATCGAGCTGCTGTTCGGCGGCGAAAATGTGCGCCGGCTCGGGAACCTCGGCGCAGTGCTCGAGATCGGTACCGGATGCGGCTATCAGGCAGCGCTCCTGGCGGAGGTCTCGCAACGGGTGATCTCGGTCGAGCGGCTGAAGCCCCTTCACGACAAGGCGCGGGAGCTGCTGGCACCGATGCGCTCGTCCCGCCTCAGGCTGGTGTTCGGCGACGGCATGCTCGGCCATCCACCCGGCGCACCCTACGACAGCATCATCGCCGCGGCCGGCGGGTCGGCGTTGCCGGAGGCTTGGCTGGAGCAGCTGGCCGTCGGTGGGCGGCTGGTCTCGCCGGTCGAGCAGTCTGCAGGCAGGCAGGCCCTGGTCGTGGTCGACCGGCGCGAGGATGGGTATGACCGGCAGGTTCACGAGGCCGTGCGCTTCGTCCCCCTAAAATCCGGACTTTCCCGATGAAGCACGAAACGGATCCATGCGCGTGATCGAGGTCCCGCCCCTCCGAGCGCTGCGGCTCGTGGCCCTTGCCGCTGCGGCACTCGCTCTCTTCGGTTGCGCCAACACGCCGAACCGCGCGCCGGTCGAGGACCGGACGGCAACGCCGCGCGCGGCGGTGGCCGCCTCCAGCCCGGCCGTGAGCCCGACGACGGCAGCGGCCGAGCCGGCCAAGGCGCCGGTGAACGACAACGCCTCGCGTGCCGGCTACTACACCGTCAAGCCCGGCGACACCTTGATCCGGATCGGTCTCGATACCGGCCAGAACTGGAAGGACCTGGTTCGCTGGAACAACCTGGACAACCCGAACGTCATCGAGGTCGGACAAACGCTGCGCGTGGTCGCGCCGGGCGTGGACCCCGGCGCGGCCACCAGTCGGCCGGTGGCCTCCACACCGGCCCCGCCCCGTCCGCTGGATCCGCGTTCAGGTGCCTCGGCCCCCGCGGCGTCAGGCCCGGTCGCCACGACAGCGGCCACGACGACGACACCGGCGCCTGCACCCGCACCGGCGCCCGCAGGGACCGCCGCGTCGCGCGAAGGCGA
>DATCGH010000233.1:0-2016 GCA_036509055.1 Caldimonas sp. | reverse complement strand
GGCGCGGCATGGCGCCCGCACCCTCCTGGTCGAGCGCTACGGCTTTCTCGGCGGCATGGGCACCGCCGCGGGCGTGACCAACTTCTGCGGCCTGCATGCCAACGTGCACGGCGAGATCGTCCAGGTGGTGCACGGCATCGCCGACGATCTGCTGGCGCGGATGCGCGCGCTCGGCGGCCTGAACGAGCCGCACCTGATCTTCGGCCGGATCCACGCCCAGGCCTACGACACCGCCGCCTTCAAGTGCGCCGCCGATGCGCTGCTGCTCGACGCCAGCGCGGAGCTGCTGTTCCACGCGTTCGCGGTCGGCGTGGTGCGCCATGCCGAGTCGATCGAGGCGCTCCTGCTCGAAACCAAATCCGGCCGCGTCGCGGTGCGCGCCACGAGCTTCATCGACTGCTCCGGCGACGGCGACCTCGCCCACTTCGCCGGCGTGGCGACGGAAAAGGGCGACGCCGGCGGCGCCCTGCTCTACCCGACGCTGATGTTTCGCGTCGGCAACGTCGATGCCGCCCGGGCCGGCGACGCCTGGCGCACGATTCCCCAGCGCATGGACGAGGCCGAGGCCGCCGGCGAGTTCCGCTTCCCGCGCCGCGGCGCGATCGTCCGGCCGCAGCAGCATGCGTACGAGTGGCGGGTCAACGTCACCCAGCTGAAGAACGCCGACGGCAGCGCCACCGACGGCACCGATGCGCGCTCGCTTTCCGCCGGCGAGGTGGAGGGCCGGCGCCAGGCGGTCGACTACCTGCGCTTCCTGCGCGCCCGGGTGCCCGGCTTCGAGGCCGCCTACGCGCTGGAGATCGCGCCGCAGCTCGGCATTCGCGAGACCCGGCGCCTGGTCGGCGAGGTCGCCCTCACGGCCGACGACGTGATCGGCTGCGCCGACTTCGACGACACCATCGGCGTCAACGGCTGGCCGCTCGAGCTGCATGTGGCCGGGGATGTCGAGTGGCGCTGGCCGGCCGTGGGCTCGCGCGGCTTCAACCAGCTTCCCTACCGGATGCTGCTGCCCCGGCGCGAGCTGCCGGGCAGCGTCGCCAACCTGCTCGTGGCCGGGCGCTGCGCCTCGATGACGCACGAGGGCCACTCGGCAGCGCGCGTCTCCGGCGGCTGCTTCGTGATGGGCCAGGCCGCCGGCACCGCGGCAGCGCTGGCGCAGGCTCGCAATGTTCCTCCGCACGACCTGCCGGTGGCCGAGCTGCAGGGCGCCCTCGCCGCCGACGGCGCGTTCCTCGGCCGCGGGCGGCCCTGAGGGCCTTGCCGGAACGAACGAACGCCCGGCGGCGCCGAGTGCTGTAATGCAACGGAGCCCACCGCGACCAACCGTCATCCTCTTCACGAGCACGACCCCATGAACGCTTCTTCCCGTCTTCCGCGCCTCGCAACCACCCTTGCCGGCTGGGGCGGCGCGCTCGCCCTCGCGCTGGGCGCCTTCCACCTCGGCACGTCGTCCGCCTCGGAAGCGGCGGTGAAGATACCGCCGCCCGTCGCCGACGAGACCACGAGCGCGAGCGGCATGCAGACGGCCGTGTTCGCCGGCGGCTGCTTCTGGGGCGTGCAGGGCGTGTTCCAGCGCGTCCAGGGTGTCTCGCAGGCGGTCTCGGGCTATTCCGGCGGCAAGGCCTCGACCGCGAAGTACGAGCTGGTGGGCAGCGGCCTCACCGGCCACGCCGAGGCGGTGAAGATCACCTACGACCCGAAGAAGGTGAGCTACGGCACCCTGCTGCAGATCTACTTCTCGGTGGCGCACGACCCGACGCAGCTCAACCGCCAGCATCCCGACGTCGGCCCGCAGTACCGCTCCGCCGTGTTCTACGGCGATGCAGCGCAGAAGGCGACCACCGAGAAGTACATCGCCCAGCTCGACGCCGCCAAGGTGTACGGCAGCAAGATCGTCACTCAGGTCGTGCCGCTCGACGCCTTTTACGCCGCCGAGGACTATCACCAGGACTACCTGACGCTCAACCCGACGCAGGGCTACATCGCCCGCTTCGACCTGCCGAAGATCGCAAACCT
>DATCGH010000232.1:0-7455 GCA_036509055.1 Caldimonas sp. | reverse complement strand
TCGCCGTAGTTCGCGGTGTGGCCGCCGAACGGCCGCTGGTAGATCGTGCCGTCCGGGTTGCGGTCGAACGGCATGCCGAAGTGCTCGAGCTCGTAGACGACGTTCGGCGCCTCGCGGCACATGAACTCGATCGCGTCCTGGTCGCCGAGCCAGTCGGAGCCCTTGACGGTGTCGTAGAAGTGGTAGTGCCAGTTGTCCTCGCTCATGTTGCCGAGCGAGGCGCCGATGCCGCCCTGCGCCGCGACCGTGTGCGAGCGGGTCGGGAACACCTTGGACAGGACGGCGACATTGAGGCCGGCGCGCGCCAGGCGCAGCGACGCCTGCATGCCGGAGCCGCCGGCGCCGACGATGACGACGTCGAAGCGGCGCGTCGGTGCCGAAGAGGAAGCGATTGCGGGGCCGCCAGCCATCTAGAGTCTCCAGAGCACTTGCACCGCCCAGCCGGCGCAGCCGACCAGCCAGGCGATCGTCAGCACCTGCAGGCCGAGGCGCACGCCCATGGACTTCACGTAATCCATCCAGATGTCGCGCATGCCGACCCAGACATGCCAGAGCAAGGAGACGATGACGACGAAGGTGAGCACCTTCATCCACTGGCGGGCGAAGATGGCCGACCACTTGTAGTAGTCGATCGGCCCGCCGATCAGGAGCTGCGTCAGGACCGCGACCGTGAAGATCGCCATGATCAGCGCGGTGAAGCGCTGCGACAGCCAGTCGCGCAGGCCGTAGTGCGCGCCGACGACGAGCCGCTTGGAACCGTAGGTGCTGGCCATGGCGCTCAGATGAGGCCGAACAGCTTGGCGCCGAGCACCAGGGTCAGCAGGGTGCTGAGGCCGATCGCGGCCAGCGCCGAGTTGCGCCCGAACTCCAGGCCGACCGCGTGGGTGGCGTCCATCCACAGGTGGCGCAGCCCGGCGCAGAAGTGCATCAGGTAGCCCCAGATCAGGGCGAACGCGACCAGCTTCCAGAGCCAGCCCGGCAGGCCCCAGGCGCCGGCGGCGAACAGGCTCCGGAACTGGTCGAACGAAACTTCGGACGTGAGGCTGGCGTCGAACATCCAGATCGCGAACGGCAGCAGCAGGAACATCAGGGCACCGCTGATGCGATGCAGGATCGAAACCCAACCGGCCGGCGGCAGGCGATACGATGCGAGCTGGGTGACGTGGATATTGCGGTAGACGGGCCGGACCTTGAGCGGTGGTTCTTTCATTGAGGTAACCATGTCCTGCCTTCTTCTTGGGAAAGATGCCGCTCTGCGCAGCCTGAAGATTTTATTGCAACGCAACAGACTTTAACCGCGCCGGCGAGCCCGCGCCGGCCGGATTCCGTCCCACCCTTTCGTCCTGGAGATCCCATGAGCAAGCCCCCCGTTCGAGTCGCAGTCACCGGCGCAGCCGGCCAGATCGGCTACGCCATCGTCTTTCGCATCGCCTCCGGCGAAATGCTGGGCAAGGACCAGCCGATCATTCTGAGCCTCCTCGAAGTGCCGATGGACAAGCCCCAGCAAGCCCTGAAGGGCGTGATGATGGAGTTGGAGGACTGCGCCTTCCCGCTGCTCGTCGGCATGGAAGCGCACAGCGATCCGATGACCGCCTTCAAGGACGCAGATTACGCCCTTCTCATCGGCTCGCGGCCCCGGGGCCCGGGCATGGAGCGCGCCGAGCTGCTCGCCGTCAACGGCGAGATCTTCATCGCCCAGGGCAAGGCGCTCGACGCCGTCGCCAAGCGCTCGGTCAGGGTGCTGGTGGTCGGAAACCCGGCCAACACCAATGCCTACATCGCGATGAAGAGCGCGCCCGGCCTGCCCCGCGAGAACTTCACGGCGATGCTGCGCCTCGACCACAACCGCGCCCTCAGCCAGGTCGCCGCCAAGACCGGCAAGCCGGTGGCCGAGATAGAGAAGATGGCGGTCTGGGGCAACCACTCGCCGACCATGTATGCCGACTACCGCTTCGCGACCATCGGCGGCAAGAGCGTCAAGGACATGATCGGCGACGACGCCTGGAACGCCGGCACCTTCCTGCCGACGGTGGGCAAGCGCGGCGCCGCGATCATCGCCGCGCGCGGCGTCTCCTCGGCGGCGTCGGCGGCCAATGCCGCGATTGACCACATGCGCGACTGGGCGCTGGGCACGAAGGGCAAGTGGGTGACGATGGGCGTGCCGTCCGACGGCCATTACGGCATCCCCAAGGACACGATGTTCGGCTTCCCGGTCACCACCGAGGGCGGCAAGTACAAGGTGGTCGAAGGCCTGCCGATCGATGCCTTCAGCCAGGAGCGGATCAACGTCACCCTGAAGGAGCTCCAGGAAGAGCAGGCGGGCGTCAAGCACCTGCTCTGAGGCGGCGGGCGAGGCTTCCCGAGGCCGCATGATCGCCCCGCAGGACGCGCTGTTCGATCCGGGCGAGGCCGCATCCGGCCTGCCGGTCTGCGACCACTACGCCGGCGTCGAGGTGCGGATGGCGAAGAGCCTCGCGCTCCAGGCCGAGCTCGGGCCGGTGTTCGACGTGACCCTCGACTGCGAGGACGGCGCGCCGGTCGGCGCCGAGGCGGCGCATGCCGACCTGGTCACCGGCATGGTGCTGTCGGCCGCCAACGTCCACGGCCGCTGCGGGGTGCGCGTCCATCCGGTCGGGCATCCCGCCTTCGCTGCCGACGTCTCGACCATCGTCGGCGCCGCCGCGGCGCGCCTGGCCTACGTGATGGTGCCCAAGGTCGACGGCGTCGCCGACGTCGCCCGGGCCGCCGCGGCGATCGATGCCGCCGGCGGCGCGCGGGTGCCGCTCCATGTGCTGGTCGAGACGCACGGCGCCCTGCGCGAGGTCGCGGCGATCGCAGCGCATCCGCGGATCGAATCGGTGTCGTTCGGCCTGATGGATTTCGTCTCGGCGCACCACGGCGCGATCCCCGCCTCGGCGATGACGGCCCGAGGCCAGTTCGCCCATCCGCTGGTGCTGCGCGCCAAGCTCGAGATCGCGGCTGCCTGCCATGCCTTCGCCAAGACGCCGTCGCACTGCGTCGTCACCGAGCTGACCGACATGGGCGTCGTCGCCGAGGCCGCGCGCCGGGCCGTCCGCGAGCTCGGCTACACCCGCATGTGGAGCATCCACCCGAGCCAGATCCGGACGATCGTCGCCGCCTTCCGGCCCGAGGCCGACGAGATCGACGAGGCGGTGGCGATCCTCGCCGCCGCCCAGGCGGCCGACTGGGCACCGATCGGCCACGCCGGGATCCTCCACGACCGGGCCAGCTACCGTTACTTCTGGCGCCTCCTGGTCCGGGCGCGCAATGCCGGGGCGAACCTGCCGGAAGCCGCGGCCGAGCGCTTCTTCGCCGGCCCGGCCGGAGCTTCGGCCTGAACGAGGGCGCGCGGCGTGACGCAATTCCCGCGGCCGCCGTAACCGAGGGTAAGGCGCGGTCGCCGCACCCTGAGCTGAACCACAATCGCCGACGCGCAGAACGACGGAGGTATCCCATGACTGCATCCACCCGCTTTTCCTCGACGCGCCTCGCGCTGGCGATCCTCGCCGCCGCCGTGGTCGCCCTGCCCGCGGCGGCCCAGACCGCCCCGGCGAAGCCGGCCGCCAAGGCCGCCGCGCCGGCGAAGGCCGCGCCCGCCAAGCCCGAGATGATCATCCCCGACGCCTATCCGGAGCAGGTCAAGGCGGCCGAGCTGGTCTATTACGGCAAGTACGACTGCGAGTTCAACCAGACCGTGGACATCGCCCAGAGCCCGAAGCACCCCGCCTACGTGACCGTGAAGCACGGCAAGGGCGAGTGGCTGATGAAGCCGGTGCTCTCCTCCACCGGCGCAGTCCGCCTCGAGGACGTGAAGGGCGAGACGCTGATGGTGCAGATTGCTAGCAAGTCGATGCTGCTCAACACCATGACCGCGCGCCGGATCGTCGACGACTGCGTCAGCCCGAAGCAGCGCGAGCTGATCGAAGCCGCAAAGGCCGCCAAGGCCGCCTCCGCCGCGTCCTAGAAGAAGCGCTCCCCGGAAGCGGTCCGGCCCGGCGCTTTCGAGAGCCCGGGCGCTTCGGCGCAGGCAGCGGCTCGATAATCGCCGCCATGCCGCGCCCCTTCAACTTCAGCCCGGGCCCTGCGGCCCTCCCCGAACCCGTTCTCCGCCAGGCCGCGAGCGAAATGCTCGACTGGAACGGCTCCGGCGTGTCGGTGATGGAGGTGAGCCATCGCGGCAAGGAGTTCATGGCGCTGCAGGCCGGCATCGAGGCCGACCTGCGCGAGCTGCTCGGCATCCCGGCGAACTACAAGGTGCTGTTCCTGCAGGGCGGCGCGATCGGCCAGAACGCGATCGTGCCGATGAACCTGCTCCGCGGCAGAACGAGCGCCGACTACGTCAACACCGGCGCCTGGGCGACGCGCTCGATCGCCGAGGCCGCGCACTACTGTCACGTCAACGTCGCGGCGAGCGGCGAGAGGGGCGGCTTCACCTCGATCCCGAAGCAGTCCGAGTGGCGACTCGACCCCGAAGCGGCGTACGTGCACATCTGCGCCAACGAGACCATCGGCGGAGTCGAGTACCACTGGGTGCCCGACACCGGCCAGGTGCCGCTGGTGGCCGATATGTCGTCGAACATCCTGTCGCGGCCGATCGACGTCTCGCGCTACGGCCTGATCTACGGCGGAGCGCAGAAGAACATCGGCCCGGCCGGCCTCACCTTCGTCATCGTCCGCGAGGACCTGCTCGGCGGCGCCCTGCCGATCACGCCGGAAGCCTTCAACTACACCATCCAGGCGGCGAACAATTCGATGATCAACACGCCGCCCACCTTCGCCATCTACCTGGCCGGGCTGGTGTTCCGCTGGATCAAGGAAGGCGGCGGCCTCGAGGCGATGGCCGAGCGCAACCGTGCCAAGGCAGCGCTGCTCTACGGGACCCTCGACGCCAGCGACTTCTACGTCAACCGGGTCGCCCGGGACGACCGCTCGCTGATGAACGTCGTCTTCCAGCTCCCGGATCCGGCCCTGGACGCGCCCTTCCTCGAGGGCGCCAAGGCCGCCGGCCTGCTCGCGCTCAAGGGCCACCGCCTGGTCGGCGGCATGCGCGCCTCGCTCTACAACGCGATGCCGATCGAGGGCGTGCGGGCGCTGGTGGCCTATATGAAGGATTTCGAGACGCGGCGCGGCTGATCCGTTGAATATGTATATCGAGGTATGTATGATCAATGCATACTTTCGGGAATGAAAGCAGGCACGAGCATGGAAGCGACCGTCGCCGAACGGGGCCAGATCACGCTGCCCAAGGCCGTGCGCGACGCGCTCGGCCTGACCAAAGGCACGCAGCTCAAGGTCGAGCTCGACGGCGGGCGCATCATCCTGCGCAAGAACGTCGACGACGCGCTGTCGCGCCTGCGCGGCCGATTCAAGCTCGCCGAAGGCCACACCAGCACCGACGACGCGCTGCGCGCCCTGCGCGGCCGCGCCCCGGGCGATCCCTTCCCGGCCCCGGACGACACGGCGGCCAAGCCCAAGCGCTCGAAATGATCGCCGTCGACTCGTCCGTGCTGGTCGACGTGCTGTCCGCCGATCCCCGCTTCGCCGACAGCTCGGAGGCGAGCCTGGGCCGGGCGCTGGCCGAGGGCGACGTCGTCATCTGCGACGCCGTGGTCGCCGAGATCCACACCCTGCTCGAGGGCGCGGAGGCGACGATGGAGAGCCTGGCATCGCTCGGCATCCGCTACCTGCCCACGAGCGAGCCGGCGGCGGTGCGCGCCGGCTACATGCAACGGCGCTTTCGCGATCGCGGCGGCCGCAAGGAGCGGGTGGTGGCCGATTTCCTGATCGGCGCCCACGCCCTGATGCAGTGCGACGCGCTGATCACCCGCGACGCCGGCTTCTTTCGCGACTATTTCAAGGGCCTGAAAGTCATCGAGCCCAAGGCCCGCTGAGCGCGGGCCTCCCTGCACGCAAGAATTTTTGGAGAACCAGATGAGCCACGCTTTCGCTTCCACCCTCCAGACCTTCAAGACCGCCTCCGGCAAGGAGGGCTCCTTCTATTCGCTGCCGGTCCTGGCGAAGCAGCACCCGAACATCTCGCGCCTGCCGATCTCGATGCGCATCGTGCTCGAGTCGGTGCTGCGCAACTGCGACGGCAAGCGCGTCCTGCCCGAGCACGTCGTCGAGGTCGCGGGCTGGAAGCCGAACGCGCCCCGGCTCGACGAGGTGCCCTTCGTCGTCGCCCGCGTCGTGCTGCAGGACTTCACCGGGGTGCCGCTGCTCGCCGACCTGGCGGCGATGCGCAACGTCGCCGACGAGATGGGCAAGAACGCGAAGACGATCGAGCCGCTGGTGCCGGTCGACCTGGTCGTCGACCACTCGGTGATGATCGACTACTTCGGGACGAAGAAGGCGCTCGACCTGAACATGAAGTTGGAGTTCACGCGCAACGTCGAGCGCTACCAATTCATGAAGTGGGGCATGCAGGCGTTCGACACCTTCGGCGTCGTCCCGCCCGGCTTCGGCATCGTCCACCAGGTCAACCTCGAATACCTGGCGCGCGGCGTCTTCAAGACCGAGGCGAAGAAGGGGGCGCTGCCGGTCTACTACCCGGACTCGCTGGTCGGCACCGACAGCCATACGACCATGATCAACGGCATCGGCGTGGTCGGCTGGGGCGTCGGCGGCATCGAAGCCGAGGCGGCGATGCTCGGCCAGCCGGTCTACTTCCTGACACCCGACATCGTCGGCTTCGAGTTCACCGGGCGCCTCCGCGAAGGCGTCACCGCCACCGACCTGGTGCTCGCCGTGACCGAGATCCTGCGCAAGCAGAAGGTGGTGGGCAAGTTCGTCGAGTTCTTCGGCGAGGGCGTGGCCGGCCTGGCCGTGCCCGACCGCGCCACCATGGCCAACATGGCGCCCGAGTACGGCGCGACCATGGGCTTCTTCCCGGTCGACGACAAGACCATCGAGTACTTCGAGGGCACCGGCCGCACCAAGGCGGAGATCGAAGCCTTCCAGGCCTACTTCAAGGCGCAGGGCATGTACGGCATCCCGCGCGCCGGGCAAATCGACTACTCGCAGATCGTGAGCCTCGACCTGGGCACGGTCGCACCCAGCCTGGCCGGGCCGAAGCGGCCGCAGGACCGGATCGAGATCGGCAACGTCAAGAAGCAGTTCACCTCTCTCTTCTCCAAGCCGCCGACCGAGAACGGCTTCAACCAGCCGGCGGCGCAGTTGCTCACCCGCCACTTGGTGCGAGCCGCGGACGCACGCAACGGCGAAGGCGACGGCGCCAAGATTCCGCACACGCCCTCGGCGCCGCCAGGCGCGCCGCGCTCCGTCGAGGAGATGGCCGCCAACAAGCCGACGCTCGCCGCCGCGTTGCACGAGGCCGAGCCGGCCATTCCCGCGCACGGCGACATGACGGTCGGCAACGGCGACGTGCTGATCGCCGCCATCACCTCCTGCACCAACACCTCCAACCCGAGCGTG
>DATCGH010000231.1:0-3594 GCA_036509055.1 Caldimonas sp. | reverse complement strand
CGGTGGCATGGTCCGCTTTCTCTCAATGCGCCGCCGCGGCGCTGGTCCGACGCGCCCGGCGCGGTGCCGGCGCGGCCTTGCGCGGAACCCTCGCCGTCCGAGGCGACGACGCCGAGCCGGCGAAGAGGCGCTCGACCTGTGCCAGCCGCTCGGCCCGGGCCCCGGTGACCGCACCCGCCGCACGGGCCGTGCGCCGGATGCCCTCGAGCAGGCTCGCGCGCTTGGCGCCGTCGGCCGGAAGCATCTTCGCAATGGCGGCGAGCGCCCCCGCCGGATCGAGCACGAGGCTGAAGTACTGGGCGCGCAGGATCCGCTTGAACTCCTCGAGCGTCAGGCCGTGGTTCTCGGCGCGGATCTCGCGCAAGGTGTTGAAGGCGCGCTCGTCGACGCCGGGCCCGGCCATGCCGATGTAGACCAGCGCCCGGATCGCCGCCTCGCGCGCGCCGCCCTCGGCGACGCCGGCCTTGAGCTCGGCGATGCGCTGCTCGATCAGGGCGAGCCGCTCCGGATCCATTCCCGGCCGCGGCCGCGGCGGCTCGTCGGTCGACCCCACGCCGAGCATCGCCTGCACCACCGGCGAGTCGTAGATCGCGAGGAAGATCTTCTCCATGTTGCGGTCGCGCAGGTCGCGGTAGCCGTCGAGCGCCTTGATGATCCCGTCGGAGACCATCGCCTGCCAATGCAGCAGCGGGTTGTCGGGCATCGCCGGCCGGCGGTGCTCCCGCACCTGTTCGGCGAGCTGCGCCACCTGCTGCATCAGCGGATTACGCTCGGAGAAGATCTCGAACGGCAGCTCGGCCTGGTTGAGCTTCTTCAGCCAATCGGCGCTCTGGTCGTTCATCGAGGCGCGGATGAACGGCTGGAACAGGGTGCGATACAGGCCGAGGTTGATCTCCGAGACCTTTCGCACTGCGGCGAAGCGGCGCTCGTTCTCGGCGCTCGGCTGGACGATGGTACGGATATCGTCGATCG
Organism: Caldimonas sp.; assembly: GCA_036509055.1. Lineage (GTDB taxonomy): Bacteria > Pseudomonadota > Gammaproteobacteria > Burkholderiales > Burkholderiaceae_C > Schlegelella_A. Next base: position 2,622 of record DATCGH010000231.1, on the reverse strand, counting down.
TGCGCGGCTCGAAGCGCACGATCCACTCGCCACCGATTGCCTCGGGGTTGACGTCGTCGGCCGACCGGGGGCTCATGACCGCCTCGTACAGACCGGGTGGCAGCACGTCGATCAGGTCGACGTTCGAAGCGAACTCCTGGTGCTCCTTCTTCGCCACGCCGCCCGAGACGAAGATGCCCAGGTGACCGACGCTCTCGTGCACCGAGTAGACGATGGTCTGGCCGCAGGCGCGGATGTCGTCGTCGCTGCCGTAGAGGTCGACGATCCAGCCGAGCGCCTGTTGCGGCGGCGTGATGTTGTCGCCCTTGGAGCAGAAGCAGATGATCGGCGAGCGGATGTTGCGCAGGTCGACCCGCTCGCCTTCAGCGGTGACGATCTCGGCGGTGGCGAGGCGGTTGCCGACGAACAGCTGGTCGACGATCCACTGGATCTCCTCGGCGTTGAGGTTGACGTGCCCGCCCCACCACTTCTCGAACTCGATGAAGCGCGGCCCTTCCGAATCGACCTTCGACCAGAGGTTGTAGTTCTTGGTCCAGAGGGTGTTGGACGGATTCAGGTTCTCGAAGTTGTCGACCAGGTAGCCGCCGTCGAACTTGCCGTTACCGAGGTCGCCGGCGAGCGCCGTCATCCAGCTGCCGCCGGCCAGGCCGCCGGTGTAGCGCATCGGGTTCTCGCCCTCGATGCCGGCCCAGTAGGACAACGGCGAGCCGGGAACGATGATCGGGCCGAACAGCTCCGGACGGATCGCCGCCACCAGCAGCACCGCCCAGCCGGCCTGGCAGTTGCCGATGACGCAGGGCTTGCCTTCGGCGTCGGGGTGCAGAGCGATCACCTTCTCGAGGAAGACCGCCTCGGCGTGCATGATGTCCTCGATCGTCTGGCCCGGCATCGGCTCGGGCGTGAAGCCGACGAAGTAGGCCGGGTGGCCGGCACGCATCGCCACGCCGAGCTCGCTGTCGGCCTTGAAGCCGCCGATGCCCGGCCCGTGCCCGGCGCGCGGGTCGACCACCACGAACGGCCGCTTGCGAGGATCGGTCGCCACGCCGTCGGGGGCATGGATCCGCACCAGCAGGTAGTTGACCGGCTTGGCGAAGGTGCGGCCGTCGAGCACGAGCTCGGCATCAAAGCTGAGCACGTGCGGCACGGCCTTCGCCTTCTGCTCGTAGTACTGGGCGCTGCGCTGGCGCATCACGTCCCAGAACAGGATCGTGCGCTGCATCGCGTCGGTGACGTACTCGCCGACCGGTCCCCAGGTCTGCACGGCGGCGTTCATGCCACCGCCTTCGGCCGGCGCCGGCCGCGCCGAGGGGGCTTCGGTCTTCTGCTTCGCGGTCGCGCGGCGCGCGGTCACGGTCTTTGCCATCTCATCTCTCCAGTTGCAATCAGCCCCGCCGCAAGGCAGCGAATTCGACTGGCGTCGTCTGCCGACGCAGTCCCATCCTAGGACAGTGATGTGAATCCCTGTTGACCCATCTCAAGCGCCGATCTGTGGCAGAGGGATGCACCGTTCGTGCCACAGCCGGCTTCAGACGAGCCGTCCTTCCCGCGACGATTTGCCGTCCTACCATTGGGTTCCACCGCAGCCCCGCCGAGACCCATGACGGCACCGCCCGCCGAAGACCCCGTTTCGCCCCCGCGTCGCCGAATCAGAAGCTATGTCGTCCGGCCCGGCCGTATGGGCCCGGGCCAGGCCCGTGCCCTCGCCGAGCTCGGACCGCGCTTCGTCCTGCCCTATCGCCCCGCCCCCACCGATTTCAGCCTCGCCTTCGGCCGCCAGGCGCCGCGGGTGCTGGAGATCGGCTTCGGCATGGGCGATGCGACGGCGAAGATCGCCGCCGCCCGGCCGGACATCGACTTTCTCGGCATCGAGGTGCACCCGCCCGGCGTCGGTGCGCTCCTGAAGCGGATCGGCGAGCTCGGCCTCGCGAACCTTCGGATCGTCCAGCACGATGCGGTCGAGGTGCTCGAGCACATGATCGCGCCGCTTTCGCTGGCCGGGGTGCACGTGTTCTTTCCCGACCCCTGGCACAAGCTGCGTCATCACAAGCGCCGACTGGTGCAGCCCGGCTTCGTCCACCTGCTCGCCAGCCGGCTCGCGCCGGGAGCGACCCTGCACTGCGCCACCGATTGGGAAAACTACGCGGCGCAGATGCTCGAGGTGCTGTCGGCCGAGCCGAGCCTGCGCAACACCGCTGCCGGCTACGCCGAGCGGCCGGCGCTGCGACCGCTGACGAAGTTCGAGAACCGCGGCCTCGGCCTCGGACATGGCGTCTGGGATCTGGTGTTCGAGAAACGCTGACAGGTGCAGCGACACCGGGCCTCTCACGCGTGCCAGTCGACCCAGCCGAACCATGCGGTCGCGAGCACGACGATGCCGAAGGCGATGCGATACCAGGCAAACGGCACGAAGGTGTGGCTGCCGACATAGCGCAGCAGCCAGCGCACGCACACCCAGGCGGCAAGGAACGAGAACAGCAGGCCGACCGCGAACAGCGGCAGGTCGGCCACCGAGAGCAGCGCCCGCTCCTTCCACAGGCTGTAGGCGCCGGCGCCGATCAGGGTCGGGATCGCGAGGAAGAAGCTGAACTCGGTCGCCGCCTGGCGGCTGAGGCCGAACAGCAT
>DATCGH010000230.1:0-3404 GCA_036509055.1 Caldimonas sp. | reverse complement strand
CGGCGAAGCTGAAGACGCCCGAGGAATTCGTCGTCTCGACGGCACGCCTCCTCGCTGCGGGCGAACGCATGTTCGAGCGGCCCGAGGTCAACGCAGGCGGCGCCGTGTTCTCGCTCGGCCAACGGGTGATGGCGGCGCCGTCGCCGGCGGGCTGGAGCGACCGCGGCGAGGACTGGCTCGGACCCGATGAGGTCTGGAAGCGGGTCGAGTGGGCGACCCGCGTCGCCGACCGCGCCGGCCGCAGCGTCGATGCCCGGCGCCTCGCCGCCGAAAGCCTGGGGCCCCGGCTCGGGCCCGAGACCGCACGCCAGATCGAACGCGCCGCCGACGGCTCGCAGGCCCTTGCCCTGCTGCTGCTGGCGCCCGAATTCCAGCGTCGCTGAGCGGCCGCAGGAGAAAGCCATGAACCCGAACGATCGCCAGCGCAACGGCCGCTCCCCGCAGAGCCCGGCCCGCCGCCGCCTCTTCACCGCCGCCGCCGCGGTGACCGGCAGCCTCGCCGCCTGGCCGACCCTCACCCTCGCCGGCGCCGCCGGTCCCAGCGCGAACCGCCTCGTGCTGGTCATCCTGCGCGGCGGCCTCGACGGGCTGGGCGCCGCGCCGGCCCTCGGCGACGCCGAGTTCGCCGCCGCCCGCGGCCCGCTCGGCCAGTACGCGGCACCGCCGTTGCGCGTCGACGCGACCTTCGCACTGCATCCCAGCCTGGTCGAGCTGCACGCGATGGTCGGGCAGCGCGAAGCAGCGATCGTTCACGCCATCGGCCTGCCCTATCGCGAGCGTTCGCACTTCGACGCCCAGCAGGTGCTGGAAAGCGGCGGCACCCGGCCCTACGAGCTCTCGACCGGCTGGCTCGGCCGGGCGCTCGTCGCCAGCGGCAGCAAAGGCCTGGCGCTCAACACCACCGTGCCGCTGGTGCTGCGCGGCCGCGCCGACGTCGATACCTGGGCGCCCTCGGCGCTGCCCGATCCGTCGGCCGATCTGGTCGCCCGGCTGGAGCGCATGTACGCCGGCGACCCGGCACTGGCAACCGCGCTCGAGCGGGCACGCCAGCTCCGCGCCGATTCGCCGATGGCGATGCAGGACGCGGTGCCGGCAGCGATGGCCGCGAACGGGCCGCTAACGGGCGCCTTCCTCACCTTGTCGCGCCGCGCCGCGGAGTTCCTCGCCCAGGCGAACGGTCCCCAGGCGGCGGTGCTCGAGATCGGCGGCTGGGACACCCATGCCAACCAGGCCAACCCGAACGGTCCCCTGGCCGCCGGCCTGCGCCAGCTCGACCTCGGCCTGGCGGCGCTGCGCACCGGCCTCGCGGCCGGCGGCGCCTGGCAACGCACCGCCGTGATCGTCGTCAGCGAGTTCGGGCGCGAGGTCGCGGTCAACGGCACGCTCGGCACCGACCACGGTACCGGCGGCGTCGCCTTCGTCCTCGGCGGCGCCGTCCAGGGCGGCCGCGTCGTCGCCGACTGGCCGGGGTTGGCGAAAAGCCAGCGCTACGAGGGCCGCGACCTGCGCATCACGACCGACCTGCGCGCCGTCCTCAAGGGTGTGCTCGGCGATCACCTGCGGATCGCCTCGCGCAGCCTCGACGCCGAGGTCTTCCCCGACAGCGCCAAGGTCAAGCCGCTGCAGCTGCTGCGCGGCTGAACGCTCAGGCGTCGGGCAAGCGGCCCAAAATTCCCTCGGCCATGCGCGCGGCCGCGCCGCGATGCGCCGCCGCGAACGCCAGGCCGGCTGCGCCGCGCTGCCGGCGCTCGTCGCCCTGCCCCGCCAGCGCCAGCGCCCGGACGACGCCTTCTTCCAGGGTCGCGACCCGGATCGCGGCGCCGGCGGCCAGCGCCAGCTTGGCGGCGTCGGCGAAGTTGAAGGTGTGCGGACCCATCACCACCGGGCAGCCGCAGGCCGCGGCCTCGATCAGGTTCTGGCCGCCGAGCGGTTCGAAGCTGCCGCCGAGCAGGGCGACATCGGCCAGCGCGTACCAGATCGGCATCTCGCGCATCGAATCGCCGAGCCAGACATCCGCCGCGGCCGCGTCCTCCGGCGGCGATTCTTCCCAGGCGCTGCGCCGCGACAGGCCGAAGCCGGCCTCGGCGATCAGCGCGGCGACGGCGTCGAAGCGCTGCGGATGGCGCGGCACGACGACGAGCAGCGGCCGCGGTGCGGCCACGGCGCGCCAGACCGCAAGCAGGCGCGCTTCCTCGCCCTCGCGGGTCACGGCGGCAAGCAGCACGGGTCGGGCGAGCAGCGCCCGCTTCCAGACCTTGCCGCGTTCGACCAGCGAGGCTTCGGGTGCGAGGTCGAACTTGAGGTTGCCGGCGACGACGACCTCGCCGACACCGGCGTCCTTCAGGCGTGCGGCGTCGACCTCGGTCTGGGCGAAGGCTGCAGCCAGGCTTTCGAACGCCGGGCGCAGGAGCGCATCGACCCGCCGACCGCGTCGCCGGCTGCGCTCGCTGAGGCGGGCGTTGGCGAGCATCACCGGCAGAGCCCGCGCCTTCGCTTCGGCGAGCACGTTGGGCCAGATCTCGGTCTCCATCAACACACCGGCGACCGGCGCGAAATGCGCGAGGAAGCGGCGCATGCCACCCGGCGTGTCCCACGGCAGCCAGGCCTGGAGGTCGCCGGCGCGAAGGAGCTCCCGGCCGGCGGCGCGGCCGGTGGCGGTGCCGTGCGTCAGCAGCAGGCGCAGGCCGGGTCGGGCTCGGCGAAGCGCAGCGATCAAGGGCGCGGCCGCCCGCGTCTCGCCGAGCGAGACCGCATGGATCCAGAGCGCACCGGGCGCGACGACGTTGCGGTAGCGACCGATGCGTTCGCCGATGGCGGTCGAATAGAGTGGCTCGGCGCGGCCGCGCCACAGCACACGCAGGAGATAGATCGGCAGTCCGATCCGCAGCAGCAGCGAGTACGCGGCCCGGGCCGCGCGCCGGCCGAGACCGTTCATCGCCCGAACTGCGCGCCGGCAGCGGCGACGCGGGCCCCTTGCACCTGCTGCCATGCGGCCCAGACCGCGTCGACCTCGGGCGTCGGCCGGGCCTCGATCGAGACCTGATGACGATGCCCGTGGCGAACCTGCGGACCCGTGCGCCAGGCCGTCGGATGGTTGTAGATCTGCACGTGCGGCAGGTCGAGCGCGACCGCGATGTGGCTCGGCCCGCTGTCGACGCCGATCGCGCCGCCGGTGGCCGCCAGGCGATCGATGAAGGCGCCGAGGTCCATCGCCGGCCAGACCTCCACGGCTTCGCCGAGGGCGCCGGCGATGCGCCTGGCGCGCACCTCCTCCTCGGCATCGGCGCGCGGCAAGGCGATCCGCCGGCCGGAAGCGATGAGCCGGCGCCCGAGCTCGATCCAGCTCGTCTCGGGCCAGAGCTTGTCGGCGCGCGAGGTACCGTGGATGAAGACGATGCGCTCCG
>DATCGH010000229.1:0-2732 GCA_036509055.1 Caldimonas sp. | reverse complement strand
GACCACCACCTGCACCGCGCGCAGCACCCGCTCCTCCTCGCCCTCGGCAAAGGCGACGCGCTTGTGCTTGGCCGCCTTGGCCAGGTTGAAGATCGGCCGCATCGTCGTGCCCGAGGCATAGACGAAGGTCTGCAACTTGGCTCGGTAGGCCTCCATGTCGGCGATCGGCCGCGCGGCCACGCCGGATTCGGCCGCCGCCTGGGCCACAGCCGGGGCGATGCGCATCATCAGCCGCGGGTCGAACGGCTTGGGGATCAGGTACTCGCGGCCGAAGCTGAGGGTCATGCCGGCGTAGGCCGCCGTCACGACCTCGCTCAGCTCGGCCTGGGCCAGCGCGGCAATGGCGTGGACCGCGGCAATCTCCATCTCGACCGTGATCGTGGTCGCACCGGAGTCGAGGGCGCCGCGGAAGATGTAGGGGAAGCAGAGGACGTTGTTGATCTGGTTCGGATAGTCGGTGCGGCCGGTGGCGACGATCGCGTCGTTGCGCACGGCGTGCACCTCCTCGGGCAGGATCTCCGGCGTCGGGTTGGCGAGGGCGAAGATGACCGGGTTGGCGCGCATCGTCGCCACCATCTCGGGCTTGAGCACGCCGGCGGCCGAGAGGCCGAGGAAGATGTCGGCGCCCTTCATCACCTGAGCGAGCGTGCGCAGCTCGGTCTTCTGGGCGTAGACGACCTTGTCCTCGTCCATCAGCTCGACCCGGCCTTCGTAGACGACGCCGGCGAGGTCGGTGACCCAGATGTTCTCGCGCGGCACCCCGAGCTTGACCAGCAGGCCCAGGCAGGCGAGCGCCGCCGCGCCGGCGCCGGAGGTGACGAGCTTGACCTCGTCGATCTTCTTGCCGCTGACCAGGAGCGCGTTCAGCACCCCGGCGCCGACGACGATCGCCGTGCCGTGCTGGTCGTCGTGGAAGACCGGGATCTTCATCCGCGAGCGCAGCGCCCGCTCGACGTAGAAGCAGTCCGGCGCCTTGATGTCCTCGAGGTTGATGCCGCCGAAGGTCGGCTCGAGCGCGGCGATCACGTCGATCAGCTTGTCGAGGTTCTTCTCGTTGACCTCGATGTCGAACACGTCGATGCCGGCGAACTTCTTGAACAGCACGCCCTTGCCTTCCATCACCGGCTTGGCGGCGAGCGGGCCGATGTCGCCCAGGCCGAGCACCGCGGTGCCGTTGGTGATGACGGCGACCAGGTTGCCGCGCGCCGTGTAGCGGAAGGCGTTGGCCGGGTCGGCGACGATTTCCTCGCAGGCGGCGGCGACGCCGGGCGAGTAGGCGAGCGAGAGGTCGTGCTGGTTGACGAGCTGCTTGGTCGCGGCGATCGCGATCTTGCCGGGCGTCGGAAACTCGTGATAGTCGAGGGCGGCACGGCGCAGCTCGGCGCCGCGTTGTTCTGAGTTGGGCATGTTGGCGCGGCGGATTCGTCCGAGGAGGTCGCGGCAGGGCCGCAGGCGGCCATCATTGCAGCGTTTCACCGCTGTCGACCCCGATTTTTCCCGGGTCGGCGAGAGGCGGTCCGGGACCGGGCGGCGCCTATGATCCACGCCTCCCATGGCCCTGCTCGGCGAGTTCGAACTCATCGCCCGCTACTTCACGCAGCCGGTGCGCCGCGCCGTGCTCGGCGTCGGCGACGACTGCGCGCTGCTCACGGTGGCGCCGGGCATGTCGCTCGCGGTCTCGAGCGACATGCTGGTCGAGGGCCGGCACTTCGTCTCGACGGTCGCGCCCGAGCGTCTGGGGCACAAGGCGCTGGCGGTGAACCTGAGTGACCTCGCCGCCTGCGGCGCCCGGCCGCTCGCCTTCTCGCTGTCGCTGGCCCTGCCCACCGCCGACGAGGCGTTCCTCGCGCCCTTCGCCCGCGGCTTGCTGGCGCTGGCCGAGCGGCACGAATGCGAGCTGGTCGGCGGCGACACCACGCGCGGCCCGCTGACGATCTCGATCACCGCCTTCGGCGAGATCGCGAGCGGCACGGCGCTGCTCCGCTCGGGAGCGCGTGCCGGCGACGATCTCTGGGTCAGCGGCACGCTCGGCGACGCCCGGCTCGCACTCGAGGTGCTGCGCGGCACGGTTGAGGTCCCCGGCGATGGGTTCGCGCGGCTTCGCCGGGCGATGGAGGAACCCGTGCCCCGGGTCGCCCTCGGCCGGGCGCTGGTCGGCATCGCCAGCAGCGCGATCGACGTCTCCGATGGCCTGGTCGGCGATCTCGGCCACGTGCTGCGGCGCTCGGGCGTCGGCGCGGTGGTCGAGGTCGACGCGCTGCCGCGCAGCGCCGACCTGGCCGGCCAGGACGAGGTGCTGCAGCGCGAATGCCTGCTCGCCGGCGGCGACGACTACGAGCTCGTCTTCACGGCCGCGGCCGAGCGGCGTGATGCCGTGGCCGCCGCCGCCCGCAATGCCGACACGCCGGTGACGCGGATCGGCCGCATCGAGCCCGGCAGCCAGTTCCGCTTCGTCGATGCGGCGGGGCGCGCCGTGATCGGCCCCGCGACCGCGTTCGACCACTTCCTCGCCGCCTCGCCGGCGCCGGTCTCGTGAGCACCGAGCCCGCGCTCAATCCGCCCTTGCGCGGCGCCGGCCGCAAGCCCGACTGGCGTTTCCTGCTCGCCCATCCGGCGCATGCCGTCGCCCTCGGCTTCGGCAGCGGACTGGCGCCGGTCGCTCCGGGCACCGCCGGGACGCTGTTCGCCTGGCTCGCCTGGACGGCGCTGCCGCGGGCGACGGACGACGCGAC
>DATCGH010000228.1:0-2068 GCA_036509055.1 Caldimonas sp. | reverse complement strand
CGGAGGTGGGAGCCTGTGCGGCCGCACCATCCGCCAGGACCGCCAGCACTGCGATGGAGAGGATGCGTAGCCGGACGGCCTGGCAGAGGCGATCGCGCATCGATTTGTAGAATCGATTATCCACGAGCCTCGCGCGCTCGCACCTCGAACGCCGATCGCCGCCGCCCGTGAATTCCCCTTTGCTGCCTTCCTCGATTCCCTGGGCCGACCCGGCGCGAAAGAGCGCCTTCGCCGCCTGGCTCGCCACGGTCGCCGAACCGCGCGGCCTGATCGTCGCCAGCCTCCGGCCAGCGTCCAGCGATGCCAGCTTTCGCCGCTACCTGCGCGCCGACCTCCGGGCCGGCGGCAGCGTCGTCGTCATGGACGCGCCGCCGCCGCAGGAGGACGTGCGGCCGTTCGTCCACGTCGCCGGCCTGATCGCAGAGGCCGGCCTGCACGCGCCGCGCGTTCTCGAAGCCGACCCGGACCACGGCTTTCTCCTCCTCGACGACCTCGGCAGCGAGCTCTACCTCGCGGCGCTGCAAAGCGCCCAGGCCGCGGGCGACACCGGCCGGACCGATGCGCTGATGCGCGACGCCATCGCCGCCCTCGTCGTCTGGCAGGGGAAACTTCCGGGTGCCGCCCTGCCGCCTTACGACGATGCGCTGCTGCGCCGCGAGCTGGCGCTCTTTCCGGACTGGTGCGTTGCGCGCGAGTGCCACGCCACCTGGACCGGCGAGGAGCAGGCGACCTGGGCCGACGCCTGCGACCGCCTGGTGGCCAGCGCCCTGGCCCAGCCGAAGGTCGCGGTGCACCGCGACTGGATGCCGCGCAACCTGATGGTCGCCACACCCAACCCCGGCATCCTCGACTTCCAGGACGCGGTCCACGGCCCGATCGCCTACGACGTCGCCTCGCTGCTGCGCGACGCCTTCATCTCCTGGGAGGAAGAGCAGGAGATCGACTGGGCGGTGCGTTACTGGGAGGTGGCGCGCAAGGCCGGCTTGCCGCTCGACCGCGACTTCGGCGAGTTCTGGCGGGCGCTCGAGTGGATCGGGCTGCAGCGTCATCTCAAGGTGCTGGGCATCTTCTCGCGTCTCAAGCATCGCGACGCCAAGCCGGCGTACAGCGCCGACCTGCCGCGCTTCTTCGCCTATGCGCACAAAGTGGCGTCGCGCTACTCGCAGCTCCGGCCGCTGGCGCGCCTGCTCGAGCCGCTGATGGGCGCCGAGCGCCTCACCGCGTTCCACTAGGGCGCGGCGGCGAAGCGATGATTCGCCTCACCGAGATCCGCCTGCCGCTCGAGCATCCCGAGCCAGCGTTGCGTTCCGCCATCCTCGCCCGGCTCGGCATCGCCGATGCGGCCCTGCGCGAACTGACCGTCTTCAAGCGCGGCTACGACGCGCGCAAGCGGGCCGCGATCGTCTTCGTCTACACCCTCGACTGCGCGGTCGACGACGAGGCCGCGGTGCTCGCGCGCCACGCCGGCGATCCGCATGTCCGCCCTGCACCCGACATCGGCTACCGGTTCGTCGTCCAGGCGCCGGCCGACTTCGCTGCCGGCGCGGCGGCGCGGCCGGTGGTCGTCGGCTTCGGCCCTTGCGGCCTCTTCGCCGCCTTGCTGCTGGCGCAGATGGGCCTCGGCCCGATCGTCCTCGAGCGCGGCCGCGCGGTGCGCGAGCGCACCCGCGACACCTGGGGCCTGTGGCGCCGCGGCGTGCTCGATCCCGAATCGAACGTCCAGTTCGGCGAGGGCGGCGCCGGCACCTTCTCCGACGGCAAGCTCTGGAGCCAGATCAGCGATCCGCGCCACCTCACGCGCAAGGTGATCGAGGAGTTCGTCAAGGCCGGCGCGCCCGCCGAGATCGCCTGGGTCGCCAAGCCGCACATCGGCACCTTCCGGCTGGTGGGCGTGGTCGAGAAGATGCGCGCCGAGATCGAGCGCCTCGGCGGCGAGATCCGCTTCGGCGCGCGTGTCGTCGACCTGCGGATCGAGGCCGGCCGCGTTCGTGGCCTGACCATCGCCCGCGGTACCGGCGAGGCGACGCGCACCGAGGAGCTTCGCGCCGACCAGGTGGTGCTCGCCCTC
>DATCGH010000227.1:0-8632 GCA_036509055.1 Caldimonas sp. | reverse complement strand
GCCGACTCGCAGACCCCGCAGTCGATGCATTCGTCGGGGTGGATGTAGAGCGTGCGCCCGCCGGTGTAGATGCAGTCCACCGGACAGCACTTCACGCAGGCGCCGTCCTTGACGTCGATGCACGCCGTGGTGATGACGTAGGTCAAGCCGCCGTCCTCAGCGCCCCTGCCACTGGGGCTTCCTCTTCTGCTGGAACGCGAGCACGCCCTCGTCGGCGTCCTCGGACTGCAGCGCAGCCACCAGCGCCGGCAGGCGCACCGCCTGGGCCTGCGCCGGCGACAAGGTCGCGGTCTGGCGCACGACCTGCTTGATCGCCTTCAGCGACAGCGGGGCGCAGGCCAGGATCGCCGCGCTCCAGCGCGCGACCGCGGTGTCGAGCTCGGCGCACGGCACGACCTCGTTGACGAGACCGAGCTCGAGCGCGCGCTCGGCCTTGATGCGCTGCCCGGTGAACATCATCCCCATCGCCTGGCGGAACGGGATCTGGCGCTGCAGCAGCGTCATGCCGCCGTCGAGCGGCATCCGCCCGACCAGCGCTTCGGGCAGACCGAAGCTCGCCTCGTCGCAGGCGACGACGATGTCGCAGCCCAGCACCATCTCGAAGCCGCCGCCGAGGGCGAAGCCGTTGACCCGCGCGATCACCGGCACGTTCAGCGTCTCGCGCAGGGCGATGCCGCCGAAGCCGCCGGGGCGGGCCGCGGCCCAGTAGTCGACGCCCTTGACCGAAGGGTTCTTCAGGTCTGCGCCGACGCAGAACGCCCGCTCGCCGGCACCGGTGAGCACGACCAGGCGCACGTTGTCGTCGGCCTCCAGCGCGGTCCAGATGCGCTGCAGCTCGCCCTCGGCCGCGAGGTCGATCGCATTCATCACCTCCGGCCGATCGATCGTGACGGTGGCGACATGGTCGACCACCTCCAGGCGGACGCTCACGACGCCACTCCTTCGGCGAGGCGGCGTGCCTCGGCCAGCACCTCGGCGGTGTGCTCGCCCAGGCTCGGCGGCCCGCGGCGCAAGCCCGCCTGCGCCCCGGACATGCCGATCGGGCTGGCGATGAAGCGCAGCGCCCGCCCGGCGCCGTCGCGGCCTTCCATGATCATGTCGTTGTGCAGCGTCTGCGGGTCGACGAGGGCCTCGCGCATGTCGCGCACCGGCGCCGACAGCAGGTCCTGCTCCTCGAGCTTGGCTAGCCAGTGCTCGCGCGTGTCGCTCGCGAAGCGCTCGCGGAACAGGCGGTGCAGCTCGGGCTTGTGCTTGAATTGCTGCTCCAGCGAGTTGAAGCGCTCGTCGAGCGAGAGGTCGGGCAGGCCGAGCGCGGTGCAGATGTCGCGCAGCGGGTTGGCCTTGAACGCGCCGACCAGGACCAGCGCGCCGGTCTTCGTCTCGAACACGCCCGACAGCGGCATCGCCGCCCAGTTGACCTCGGAGTCGGCCATCATGATCATGGCCGCTTCCTGCATCTGCATCGCCAGCATCGAGTTGTAGAGCGAGACGCTCACCTTCTGGCCGACGCCGGTGCGCTCGCGCTGCAGCAGCGCGAACAGGATGCCCTGCACCATGTGCATGCCGGCGGTGTAGTCGGCGAGCGCGGTCGGATAGATCGACAGCGGGATCTCGTCGTCGGCGCGGCGCATCATCACGCCGCTCAGCGCCTGGGCGAGCACGTCCTGGCCGCCCTTGTGCGCGTACGGGCCGGTCTCGCCGAAGCCGGTGCCGACGGCGTAGATGATGCGCGGGTTGATGCGCCTGCAGTCCTCGTAGCCGAGGCCGAGCCGCTCCATCACCCCGGCGCGAAAGTTGTTGGTCACGACGTCGGCGTCGGCGATCAGGGCCTTGACCAGCGCCACCTGCGACGCGTCGCGCAGGTCGATCTCGACGCTGCGCTTGTTGCGGTTGAGGCTGCAGAAGATCGGGTTGTCCTGGCCGGCGACCGGCTCGAAGGTCGAGCGGCTCAGGTCGCCCGCGCCCTTGCGCTCGATCTTGATCACGTCGGCGCCGTGGTCGGCGAGCATTTGCGTGCACACCGGTCCCATCATGACCTGGGTGAAGTCGATCACCCGCACGCCTTCGAGCGGCAGTCCGCTGGCAGCGGCGGCGTTCATGCCGCCACCCCGGCTTCGGCCTCGGCCCGGGCCAGTGACGGCACGTCCGGATTGGCGCCCGTCTGGTCGCCGGGGTCGGCGCCCTGCGAGCGCAGCACGCGCTGCACCGCGCCGACGTCGACGTTGCGCACGCTGACGCCGGCATCGAGCGCCAGCACGGCGGCGACGCCCGCCGCCTCGCCCATCGCCATGCAGGGCGGGATCTCGCGCGAGATCTTCTGTGCCGCCGAGGTCGACGAGTAGTGGCGTCCGGCGACCAGCAGGTTGTCGACGCCGCGCGGCAGCAGCGCCCGGTACGGGTAGTAGTAGTCGCGGCCGCGGGCGACGCTGTCGGCGAAGCGGGTGCGCTTCATCACGTCTTCCTTGCTCATCACGTGCTCGCCTTCCAGCAGGCGGGTCTGGCGCACGCCGGTCTGCGGCGCCATGTCGACCAGGAAGCAGCTCTCGAAGCCGGGCATCTTCGCCCGCACCAGGTCGATCGCCTCGTGGACGATGCGCCGGCCCTCGACCTCGGCACGCGTCAGATCGGCGACCTTGAGCGGATCGAGCCCCGGCATGTGCGGGCAGTTGCACCAGACCACGCCAGGCAGCGGCGTCTTCAGCCACCAGTAGGCCCAGCTGCCGCCGAGGACCCGCTTGACCTCGCGATCGATCGCGTCGAAGGCCTCGGCCTCTTCGCGCTCGAAGCGCTCGGCCGCGTCGGTGTCGACGCCGCCGAGGCGGAACACGGTGGTGACGATGTAGCTGCCGCCGACGTGCGGCGCGCCGGCCGATGCGGCGACGTCGAGGTCGCCGGTGGCGTCGATCACGACCTTGCCGAGGATCGCCTCGCGGCCGCTCTTGGTGTCGCAGATCACGCCCCTGACCTCGTTGCCCTCGACCAGGGTGCGCGAGAACCAGGAGTGCAGGCGCAGCTCGATGCCGTGCTTCTTCACCATCTCCATCGAGACGCGCTTCCATGCGTCGGGGTCGAATGCCGCGGCGAAGCAGATCGGGTGGGGCTTTTCCTTGCTGTGGAAGTCGAAGGTGCCCCAGCGCGCCCAGCGCTCCACCGAGGACGGTGCGCTGCCCCACTCGCCCTGCTTCGGGAACGCCGCCAGGCCGAGCGCGGCCATGCGGTCGATCATCTCCATGCAGGTGCCGCGCACCGAGATCTCGTGCAGGTGGCTGTCCCACATGTCGTCGAGCACCAGCACCATGCCGCCGGAGGCCAGGCCGCCGAGGTGGTTGTAGCGCTCGAGCAGCGTGACCCGGGCGCCGTTGCGGGCCGCGGCGAACGCGGCCGAGAGGCCCGCCGGACCGCCGCCGACCACGACCACGTCGGCCTCGGCGGCGATGCGCACATCGCTCGCCGGCTCCTGGATCCAGTCTCCGATTCGACTCATTTCGCTCTCCTTGTTGATTCGCTCGCGCCGCAGGCGGCGGGCTCAGTGATGCATGTCTTCGGGCTGCCAGCGGATGATCCAGCGCTCGGCCAGCGTGACCAGCAGGAAGAAGGTTCCCGACAGGGTCGCGCTCATCACGATCGCCGAGTACAGCAGCGCCGAGTCGAAGTTGAAGGTGGCCTGGATGATCATCGCGCCGACGCCGACGGTGGCGCCGACCCACTCGCCGACCACCGCGCCGATTACGCACATCGAGGCGGCGATTCGCAGCGCCGAGAACAGGTACGGCAGGGCGTTGAACAGGCGCAGCTTGAAGAAGATCTCGGTCTTGCTCGCCGACAGCACCCGCATCAGCTCCATCGCCTGAGGGTTCACCGACTCCAGCCCGCGCACCGTGTTGACCAGGGTCGGGAAGAAGCACACCAGCGCCGCGATCGTGATCTTCGGCTCCATGCCGTTGCCCATGATCAGCACCAGGATCGGCGCCTTGGCGACGATCGGGATGGCGTTGAACATCAGCACGACCGGAAAGAAGATGTCCTGCAGCGTCTTGCTGTGCACGAACGCCGTGGCCACCAGGATCGCCGCCAGGTTGCCGAGGAAGAAGCCGCCGGCCGCCTCCATCGCCGTGGGCAGCAGGTTGGCGAGGAGGATGTCGCGCTTCGCATACAGGGTCTGCAGCACCACCACCGGCGAGGGTGCGACGAAGGGCTTGACGTCGAACCAGACGACGACGGCCCACCACAGCAGCAGCAGGCCGACGATGCCGAGCGTCGGCAGCGCGCGGCGGCGCCAGAGGCGGCGGTTGCGTGCCGCCGCCCACGCCTGGTGCTCGGCGTCATCGGTCCGGGCGAGCACGCCGGGGGCTTCCGTTTCGATCGAACGGGTGGTCATGGCGGCTCCCTTCAGCAGGTTTCGAGCACGCGCCGCAGGTGGGCGGTGAGGCGCACGAATTCCGGCGACTCCCGCATCGCGAGCGTCCGGTCTTCGGGCAGATCGACCGGCACGATCTCGCGCACCCGCCCCGGATTCGCGGCCAGCATCAGCACGCGCTGGCCGAGATAGGCGGCCTCGTGGATGCTGTGCGTGACGAACAGGATCGTCAGGCCGGTTTCCTTCCAGACCCGGCGCAGCTCTTCGTTGAGGCGGTCGCGGGTGATCTCGTCGAGCGCGCCGAACGGCTCGTCCATCAGCAGGATCTTCGGGTCGCTCACCAGCGCCCGGGCAATCGACACGCGCTGCCGCTGGCCGCCCGAGAGCTCGTGCGGATAGGCGTTGGCGCGGTCCTTCAGGCCGACCATGTCGAGCAGCTCGAGCGGTCCCCGGCGGCCCCGGCGCGCCGCGCCGCCGCCGACCTGCAGCGGCAGCTCGACGTTCTGCAGCGCGGTGCGCCACGGCAGCAGCGCTGCATCCTGGAAGACGAAGCCGATGTCGCGGCGCATCCGGGCCGCATGCGGCGTGGTCGAGAGCACGTCGACCTGACCGCGACTCGGCGGGATCAGGTCGGCGACGACGCGCAGGAACGTCGACTTGCCGCAGCCCGACGGGCCGAGCAGGGTCAGGAACTCGCCCTCCGCGACATCGATGTCGAGACCCTGGATCGCGGTGACGTTGCGGCGCTCGGTGAAGAAGCGCACGCCGACGTTGCGCGAGCGGATCGCCGGTTCGGCAGCCAGTGCGGCGTCCATGGCCTCAGGCCTTCATCCGCTCGGCGGTCGTCGCCTTCAGCACGTCGAGCGTCATCACGTCCTCGAGCTTGGGCGTCTTGGCGGTGAACTGGCCGAGCTGCGAGTAGAGCGAGATCTGCTCCTGCCAGACGGCCGGGTCCATCGCCCCCCAGCCCTGCGCCTTGGTCAGATCGCTGTAGCTGTAGCGCAGCATCACGTCGAGCGCGATCCGCTCGTCCTCGCGGTTCAGGTTCGGGTACTCCTTGATCAGCAGGTCGACGGCCGCATCGCGATTCGCGTTGGCGTAGCTCCAGCCGCGCGCGGTGGCGCGCAGGAACCCGGCGAGCACCTGCGGCTGGCCCTGCAGCGTCTTGGTGGTCGCGTAGTAGGGCAGCGCGTACAGGCGCACGCCCGAGTCCCAGAGGCTCAGATCGACGCGTTCCTTGCCGAGGACCTTGAGCGCCGTGGTGTTCGTGAGCCAGCCGGTGACGACATCGACCTGGCCGCTCATCAGCGGCGTCATGTCGCCGCCGATCGGGATGATGTTGACGTCCTTCTCGGCGATCTTGTTCTGCGCCAGCAGCGCGCGCAGCAGCACCATGCCGGTCGGCTGGATGCCGACCTTCTTGCCGACCATGTCGGCCGGCTTGTGCACCGGGCTCTTCTGCAGCGAGAAGAAGCAATACGGGTGGCGCTGGGCACCGACGGCAAAGCACTTGACCGGGATCCCCTGCGACGCGGCCAGCATGATCGACGGGCTCGACGACACCTGGCCGGCCTCGTGGCGGCCGGAGGCGACGATCGCCACGCCGTCGATGTTCGGTCCGCCGGGCTGGATCGCCAGGCTGACGCCTTCCTGGTCGTAGTAGCCCAGGCGCTTGGCCGCCACCTCGCCGATCTGGTTGCCGCCGACCAGCCAGCCGAGCTGCAGGTTGACGGTCGCCTTGTCCGCAGCGAACGCGTCGACCGAGATGACGCCGCCCGTGGCCGCCAGGCCGCCGGCCAGCAGCGAGGTCTTGAGCAATTGCCTGCGTTGCGAATCGAAGTTCGACATGAGGAGTTCCGATCTTGTGAGGGGTGGTGAGGTCGGGCGCGCTGACCGCAGCCGCTTTCGAGAGCGTTCCCTGGCGCCAGGGCGGTGGGTCGGGATGAATCTTGGGCGCCGAGGGTCGACGCGGCAAGCATGACTTTTCGAGGCATGCGTTGCCCAAATGAGTACGCGGACCGTGGCTCTACGGGACGGCGACCTTGCGCGCGCCCACTCGGTAAGGCTGGATTGCGGGAATACCCGGAGTCGATGTCGTCGCCGTCTCAGCGCGGTCGCGCGTTGGCGACCGTCCCGCTCTGCCGCGGCCGGCGTCGCCAGGCGCTGGGCGTTTCCTGGAACTGGCTGATGAACCAGCGGGTGAACGAGCTGAGCTGGCCATAGCCGACCTGTTCCGCCACCCACGTCAGGCTGCGGTCGGGCTGGGCCAGATAGCGCAGCACCAGGTCGCGCCGGACCTCGTCGATCAAGTCTGAAAACGCGACCCCCTCCGCGGCCAATTGGCGCTGCAGCGTCCGGACGTGCAGCCCCAGGCTCTGCGCCGCCTGCTCGATCGATGTTCCGCCGAGCGGAAGCTGGACGTAGAGGAGCTTGCGCACGGTCTGCGCCAGCGTGTCCTCCGCCGTCTCGCCGGGCACGTCCACCAGGCGCCGGGCGTAGGCGGCGAGCACCGGGTCGGCCTGGGGGTTCGGGACGTCGAGGTCGGCCGTCGCGCAGACGATGCCGTCGAACTCGCTGCCGAACTTCAATCGGCAGTTGAAGAGTTGCCGGTGCCGCTGGAGGTCGGCCGGAGCGGCGTGGCGGAAGTTGACGCTCTGAGGATTCCAGCGCTGACCGGGCAAGGAGGCGCAGAGGCGGAACAGGACGCCCAGGACGAGCTCGGTCGCCTGGCGCGAACGCACGGCCGCGGGCCCGACCAGCTCCTCCCGGATGACCGTGGACCGGCCGCTTTCGACCAGGGCCAGCGCGAGCGTGCCACCCACCAGTTGCCGGCTGTGGATCAGGGTCTGAAGCACGGCACGCAGGCTGGACTGGTGGCTCAGCAAGAGGCTGAGCGCTCCGAGGTCCGACAGCCGCCGGGCCTCGGCCATGCGCAAGCCGAAGTCGTCGCGTCCACTGGCCTCGGCCGACGCCTCCAGCAACTGCAGCGCCGCGGCCGCGGGGATGCGCTGCTCCGGATCGACCAGCATCCGGCGGGACAGGCCCGCCCGGCGCAGCAGCGGCTGCGGGTTGAGGCCCAGGGCATCGGCGACCTCGAAATAGTGGGCGAGCGCAGCGGCGCGAATGTGCCGGCGGGCAGGGACGGCGGCCGCTCTCATCCGAATTTGATCCACGTCAAGGCGGGTGGGGCGGCCAGTATAGGAGTGTCGCGAAATGAAAAGTTCTTGTCGTCGAATGGAAAGCCGCAGCGACGCCCTGGGGCTTAACTTTCGCCTCCGCTGATCGCGTATTTCAGACCCCTCCCCACCGACCCCTTGCGGCCCTGCCGCCCACCCAGCCACTGAGGAATTTCAAATGCGAGTCGTACCCCTGACCGCCAGCATCGGCGCCGAGCTCGTCGGCGTGAACCTGGCCCATGCCGCCCACGACGACGGCCTTTTCAAAGAGATCCGTTCGCTGCTGCTCGAGCACAAGGTGCTGTTCCTGCGCGACCAGGACATCGGCCGCTCCGATCACGTCGCCTTTGCGCGGCGCTTCGGCGAGCTCGAGGACCACCCGGTGGCCGGAAGCCACCCCGACTACCCGGGCCTGGTGCAGATCTACAAGAACCCCGACCAGCCGCTCGACCGCTACGAGAACGCCTGGCACACCGACGCCACCTGGCGCGAGAAGCCGCCGCTGGGCTGCGTGCTGCGCTGCGTGGAATGCCCGCCGGTCGGCGGCGACACCATCTGGGCGAACATGGTCCTGGCCTACGAGCGGCTGCCCGAGCACGTCAAGAGCGAGATCGCCGGCCTGCACGCGCGGCACAGCATCGAGGCCAGCTTCGGCGCCGCCATGCCGATCGAGAAGCGCCTGGCGCTCAAGGCCCAGTACCCGGACCCGGAGCACCCGGTGGTGCGCGAGCATCCGGAAACCGGCGAGAAGGTGCTGTTCGTCAACGCCTTCACCACCCACTTCAGCAACTTCCACACGCCCGAGCGCGTGCGCTACGGCCAGGACTACAGCCCCGGTGCGGCCGATCTCCTGCGCTACCTGGTCAGCCAGGCGTTCATCCCCGAGTACCAGGTGCGCTGGCGCTGGCAGCCCAACAGCATGGCGATCTGGGACAACCGCAGCACCCAGCACTACGCGGTGATGGACTACGCCCCTTGCCACCGCAAGATGGAACGCGCCGGCATCGTCGGCGACAAGCCCTACGGCGTCGGCGAGAAGCCCGCCAGCGTGGCCGTGAAGCCGGCGCGTGCGCGCGAAGCCGCGCTCGCCGTCTGACCG
>DATCGH010000226.1:0-2125 GCA_036509055.1 Caldimonas sp. | reverse complement strand
CATCCACAGGAATCCATCATGGTCGTGATCCGGCTTGCACGTGGCGGCGCGAAGAAGCGCCCCTTCTTCAACATCGTCGTCGCCGACTCGCGCCTGCGTCGCGACGGGCGCTTCATCGAGCGCGTCGGCTTCTACAACCCGGTCGCCTCGGGCGCCGAGCAGCCGCTGCGGGTCGCCTTCGACCGGGTCGAGCACTGGACCGGCCACGGCGCCCAGATGTCGCCCACCGTCCGCCGCCTGGTCGAGCAGGCGAAGACCGCGGCGGCCTGAGGCCGCCGCCGGCCGCGTCGCCCTCATGGCCGACGCTGGCTGGCCTGCCGATGCCCTGGAGGTCGGGCGCATCGGCGACGCCTGGGGGCTGAAGGGCTGGTTCAAGGTCCAGTCGTACGCCTCGCCCCCCGAGGCCATTCTTTCCGCCCGCCGCTGGCATCTCAGTCCGTCCGGCCTGGCACCGTCGACGCTTCATCTTCCGAGCGTGCTCGAGATCCGCGAGGTGCGCGAGCACGGCGACGGCATCGTCGCGATCGCCGAGGGCATCGCTGACCGCAGCGGCGCCGAGGCCTTGCGCGGCGCCCGGATCTACATTGGGCGGGCCAGCTTTCCCCAGGCCGGCGTCGACGAGTTCTACTGGGCCGACCTGGTCGGCCTCGAGGTCGCCAATCGCGACGGCATCGTCCTGGGCGAGGTCATCGGCCTGATCGACACCGGCCCGCACAGCGTCCTGCGGATCGCGCCGCCGAGGCTGGCGCAAGACGCCGGCGGTCCCGTCGCTGCCGCCGACGAGCGGCTGATCCCGTTCGTCTCCGCCTACGTCGACACGGTCGACCTCGCCGGCCGGCGCATCGTCGTCGACTGGGGCCTGGACTTCTGAGGCCGGCGTGCGCTTCGACGTCATCACGCTCTTCCCCGAGCTGTTCCCTCTGCACTTCGCGCACGGCGTGACGCGGCGCGCCTTCGAGTCCGGCCAGGTCGAGGTGAAGCTCTGGCAGCTGCGCGACTTCGGCGACCCGCCGCATGCCCGCGTCGATGACCGGCCCTACGGCGGCGGGCCGGGGATGGTGCTCCTGGTCGAGCCGCTGCTGCGCGCCCTGGCCGCGGTGCGCGCCGACCGCGGCGACGCCGAGCCGGTGCCGGTGGTCAACTTCTCGCCCGCCGGGCGGCCGCTGCGTCAGGCCGCGGTCGGCGAATTCGCGTCCGGCCGGGGGGCGATCCTGCTCTGCGCCCGCTACGAGGGCGTCGACCAGCGTTTCATCGACGCCCAGGTCGACATCGAGCTCAGCGTCGGCGACTATGTCCTGTCCGGCGGAGAGATTCCGGCGCTGGCCCTGCTCGATGCGGTTGCCCGCCTGCAGCCCGGTGTTCTCGGCGATGCGCGATCGCACGAGCAGGACAGCTTTTCCGCCGGCCTGCTCGACTGCCCGCACTACAGCCGGCCCGAGGTCCTGGCCGAAGGCGGCACGGGCGCGGCGGTGCCACCGGTGCTGCTCTCCGGCAACCACGCGGCGATCGAGCGCTGGCGCCGCGACCAGGCCCTGGCGCTGACCGCCGGGCGCCGCCCCGATCTCGTCGCCGCGGCCGAGGAAGAAGGCAGGCTCAGCCCGGCCGACCGCGCCACCCTCGCGCGAGCCAGGGCGGCAAAGCTATAATTCCGGGTTTTCCGATCCTCTGCCACGTCGAGGCCCTCGAGCCTCCACACACTTCAAGAGCGTGCGCACGATCGTCTAGGAGCCCCTGTGGACCTGATCCAGACCCTCGAGAAAGAGGAAATCGCCCGTCTGTCCAAGACGATTCCCGACTTCGCCCCCGGCGACACCGTCATCGTCAGCGTCAGCGTCGTCGAAGGCACGCGCAAGCGCCTGCAGGCGTTCGAAGGCGTGGTCATCGCCAAGCGCAACCGCAGCCTCAACTCGAGCTTCATCGTTCGCAAGGTGTCGAGCGGCGAGGGCGTCGAGCGCACCTTCCAGACCTACAGCCCGCTGATCGCCTCGATCGAGGTCAAGCGCCGCGGCGACGTGCGCCGGGCCAAGCTCTACTACCTGCGCAGCCGCTCCGGCAAGTCGGCGCGGATCAAAGAGAAATTGGCCTGACGCAGGCAGGCCGGCACAGCCGGCCGCCGCGGAGCGGC
>DATCGH010000225.1:0-2159 GCA_036509055.1 Caldimonas sp. | reverse complement strand
GGCGTGTCCATGGTGGCGATGATCTGCGCCAGCCGCTGCAGGTTGTCGGCGTAGTCGGTGATCACCAAGGTGTTGTTGCCCGGGTTGGCGTTGATCGTGTTGTTGGGCGTGATCAAGGGCCTCAGCACCGGCACCAGGTTGTTCGCGCTCTCGTGATTGAGACGGAAGATCTGGGTGATGACCTGGTCGCCGCGGCGCGAAACGCCGTCGACCGAGACGGTGCCGGCCTGTAGCTTGGCGTCGGCTTCCGGCACGACCTTGAAGATGCCGCCGACCTCGACCACCGTGAAGCCGAGGCCGCGCAGCGCGGCGAGGAAGTTGAGGTAGGCCTCGTTCGGCGTCAGCGGGTCCTCGCTGTAAAGCGTGATCGTGCCGCGCACCCGCGGGTCGACGATGAACTGCTGGCGCAGGATCGCCGCCATCGCCCGGGTCACGCCCTCGATGTCGGCGTTGACGAAGTTGAGCGTGACCGGCGCGCCGCGAAAGCGCGGCTGCGGTGCGGCGGCCGATTTGCCGGGGGTCTGCGCCGGCAGCGGCAGCGAGGACAGCGTCAGCGCCACCGCCATCAGCACCGCGCCGGCTCGGGCAGCGGATCGTCTGGCGCGTCGAAGGGTCATGGTCATCCGATCGAGATGATCGACCGGGCGCCGTCGCGCCGACCGATGATGTTGAGCAGGTTGGAGAGCGCGGCCTCGTCGACGGCCGCCGAGCGGGCCTCGCCGCGGAACTTGACGCCCGCCGGGCCCCAGGTGCCGCTGCCGATCAGCTGCAGCGGTCCGTCGGTGGTGGTGAGCGACAGCAGCGTCGCGCTGTTCTCGCTGGCACCGCCGGTGAGGGTGACGCGATAGCTGCCGAGGGTCTCGAGCGTCGTGAGGCGCGACGACACGGCCTCGAGCTCGAGGTCGAGCTTGCCGTCGAGCCGCCAGCGGCCTTCGACCTGCTCGATCGAGAAGCCCGGCGAGGCGATCCGCGCCGTGCCGCCGAGCTGCAGCGTGTTCCACGGCGTGCCCAGGCCGCCGAGCCAGGCGCTCGGCCACTGGCCGACGACGTTGCCCGCGCCGGGGGGCGGCGCATAGGTGGCCCTGATCCGGCCGAAGCCGGGACGGATCTGCAGCTTCAGCGTGCCGTTGATGCAGCAGTCCTGGCGGGCGGCGAGCTCGACGCCGTAGAGCCGCGGCGACAGCGACCACTCGAGGCGGCCGGGCAGATAGCTCGCGTCGCGGCTGTCGGCGCCGCCGGTGAGGACGGGTACGGCGCTGCCGGACCAGATCGTGCCGCGCGCGTCGGCGAGCAGCAGCCGCTGGTTGGTGGCCGATGCCACCGCCTTGGCGAGCCAGGCCGCCGGCGCGAACAGCACCAGGCCGACGAGCAGGCCGAAGAGCAGGCCGGCGATCGCCCAGCGCACCGCGGCGCCGCGCTCGATCTCCCAGGCCTGCTCGGCGAGCGTCGATTCGCTCCAGCCGCTGCCGGCGACGGTCGGCGCCCAGAGCTGGCGATTGCGCTTGCGGCGGATCACGAGGCGCCTCCGAGGCTGACGGTGATCGAGCCGCTGTAGCCGGTGGCGGCCTTGACCATCTGCGCTTCCACCGGCCGGGCGCGGGCGGCGCTGCGTGCTTCGCCCAGCCAGCCGCGCAGGGCATCGCCCTGGATGCCGCTGAAGGTGAGGACCGCGCGGTCGCCCTGGATCGCCAGCTTGGCGCCGCTGCCGAGCTGCGCGGTCGCGGCGCGCAGGGCGGTGCTCGCCTGCTCGGTCGGCACCGGCGAGGCGGCGCGCAGGCCCTGCATCTCGCTGGCGGCGAGCTGCATCTGCTGCATCTGCTGGTCGAGCCGGTCGAGCTCGAGCGGCGCCTCGCGCAGGATGCGCAGCGCCGGCTGGATCAGGATCAGCCAGACCAGCAGGATCGTCACCGAGACCACCATGACGACGATCAGCTGGCGCTCGCGCGGCGCCCGCGACTGCCAGAAGCGGCCGGCCTGCTGCCGCGCGTCGTTGAGCGCCGGCGGAAGCGATGGGGAATCGGTGGCCATCGACAGCGGCTCAGGCGGCGGGGCGGACACGCGTCACGACGATCCGCCCTTCGCTGGCCGTGACCTGGAAGCCGGCGGGCTGCAGCACGCTGCGGAACTGCTCGATCTGGGCGTCGGTCCAGCCGCTGCCG
>DATCGH010000224.1:0-7941 GCA_036509055.1 Caldimonas sp. | reverse complement strand
CTGTCGGACATCGCCGAGGGCGTGATCGTCGGGCTGGGCACCATCGGCTACCGGCTCGCCCTGCAGGCGGCCGCGGCCAAGCTGAATCGAGGAGACAAGACACCATGAGCACCCCCTGCATCATTTCGGTCGCCATCACCGGCTCGCTGCCGAAGAAGAAGGACAACCCGGCGGTGCCGATCACCGTCACCGAGCAGGTCGAGTCGACTCAGGCGGCCTACGAGGCCGGCGCGACGCTGGTCCATCTGCACGTACGCAACGACGACGAGACGCCGACCTCCTCGGCGGAGCGCTTCGCGCTGGTGCTGGACGGCATCCGCAGGCACTGCCCGGGCATGATCACGCAGGTCTCGACCGGCGGCCGCTCCGGCGCGGGACGCGAGCGCGGCGGCATGCTGCACCTGAGGCCCGACATGGCGTCGCTCGCCACCGGCTCGGTCAACTTCCCGACCCGGGTCTACGACAACGCGCCCGACCTGGTCGACTGGCTGGCCGCGGAGATGAAAACCTACGGCATCAAGCCGGAAGTCGAGGCCTTCGACCTGTCGATGATCTTCCAGGCGGTGGCGCTGCAGAACGCGGGCAAGATCGAGGGCCCGCTGCACATCCAGTTCGTCATGGGCATCAAGAACGCCATGCCGGTCGATCGCGAGGTCTTCGAGTTCTACGTGCGCACCCTGGCGCGCCTGGCGCCCGACGCCACCTGGACCGGCGCCGGCATCGGCAAGGAGCAGCTGACCCTCGCAAAGTGGTCGCTCGAGCTCGGCGGCCACTGCCGCACCGGCCTCGAGGACAACGTCCGCCTCGACCGCGACACCTTGGCGCCATCGAACGCGGCGCTCGTCAAGCAGGTCGCCGATCTGTGCGACGCTTACGGCCGCAGGCCGGCGACGGCCGACGAAGCGCGCCGTATGCTGCGTCTGCCGGCCGTCGCGGCGAGCGCTGCGATCGCCGCCTGAACCTTCACCCTCACCCGCCACACGCCATGTCGACAAAGCCCGCCCCCGACGCCGAGTTCCTGATGCGCGACACGACCTCGCACCCGCCGGCCTACACGCCGGCGTACAAGACCAGCGTGCTGCGCAGCCCGCGCCTGTCGCTGATCTCGCTGCAGCAGTCGCTCTCCGAGGTGACGGCGCCGGTGTTTCGCGCCGAGGAGTTCGGCCCGAAAGACAACGACCTGATCCTCAACTACGCCAAGGACGGCCTGCCGGTCGGCGAGCGCATCGTCGTCCACGGCTACGTCCAGGACCAGCTCGGCCGGCCGGTGAAGAATGCGCTGGTCGAGGTCTGGCAGGCCAACGCCAGCGGCCGCTACCGGCACAAGAAGGACCAGTACATCGGCGCTCTCGATCCGAACTTCGGCGGCTGCGGCCGGATGCTTACCGACGAGAACGGCTACTACGCCTATCGCACCATCAAGCCTGGCCCCTACCCCTGGCGCAACCGCGTCAACGACTGGCGGCCGTCGCACATCCACTACGCAATCTCGGGGGACGGCTGGGTCCAGCGCCTGATCACGCAGATGTACTTCGAAGGCGACCCGCTGATCCGGAGCTGCCCGATCCTCCGCGTCGCGCCGAGCGAGGAGCAGATCCGCGGCCTGATCGCGCTCCAGGACCTCGGCGCCTTCGTCCCGCTCGACAGCCGTGCCTACCGCTTCGACATCGTCCTGCGCGGGCATCGCGCGACGCTGTTCGAGAACAACGTGCAGAAGACGCCTGAAGGAGCGCTGCAATGAGCAACCTGTTCAGCGCCCCGGGCGGCAGCGAGCTCGTGGTGCGGCGCGAGACCGCGTCGCAGACCGCCGGCCCGTACGTGCACATCGGCCTCGCGCCCAGCGCCGCGGGCTTCGACATCTTCGAGAACAGCTTCGGCAGCGTCCTCTTCGATGCCCAGACCCAAGGCGAGCGGATCCGCATCGAGGGCCGCGTCTTCGACGGCATCGGCACCGTGCTGAAAGACGTGCTGATCGAGATCTGGCAGGCCAACGCCGAGGGCAAGTACGCCCATCCGGCCGACCGCCAGCCGGGCAAGTCGCTCGATCCGAACTTCCGCGGCTGGGGCCGCAGCTGCACCGACTTCGAGTCCGGCGTCTACACCTTCGACACCGTCAAGCCCGGCGCGGTCGAGGGTCGCAACGGCCGGACGATGGCGCCGCACATCAACGCCTGGATCGTCGCCCGGGGGATCAACATCGGCCTCAACACCCGCCTCTACTTCAGCGACGAGGCCGCGGCCAACGCCAAGGACCCGGTGATCAACCTGATCGAGTGGGAAGCGCGGCGCAAGACCCTGGTCGCCGAGCGCACCGATCGGCGCACCGACGCCGGCGCCGCGATCTACCGCTTCGACATCCGCCTGCAGGGCGAGAACGAGACGGTGTTCTTCGACGTCTGAGATTCAGCCCGCCAGACCGAGCTCGACCAGCAGGAAGGCGTCGTCCTCGGCAATGTCGCGCAGCGAGTCGAAGCGGCCCGAGGCGCCGCCGTGGCCGACCTCGAGATTGATCTTGAAAAGCAGCGGATTCGCATCCGTCTTCAGGGTGCGCAGCTTGGCCACGTACTTGGCCGGCTCCCAGTACGAGACCTGGCTGTCGTTGAGGCCGGTGCGCAACAGCATCGCCGGATAGGCGCCGGGCTCGAGGTTGTCGTAGGGGCTGTAGGCGCGCATCCAGGCGTACTGCTCGGGCAGCTTGGGATTGCCCCACTCGATGAACTCGCCGACGGTCAGCGGCAGGCTCTCGTCGAGCATGGTGTTGATGACGTCGACGAACGGCACCTCGGCGACGACCGCCTTGAACAGCTCGGGCCGCCGGTTCACCGCCACCCCCATCAGCAGGCCGCCGGCGCTGCCGCCCTCGATCGCCAGCTGCCCGGGTGTCGTCAGGCCGCGCGCGATCACGGTCTCGGCACAGGCGATGAAGTCGCCGAAGGTCGTCGCCTTGTGGCCCATCTTGCCGGCCTCGTACCAGATGCGGCCGAGGTCGCCGCCGCCGCGGATGTGGGCGATCGCGAAGATCACGCCGCGATCGAGCAGCGACACCCGGGTCTGCGAGAACCACGGGTCCATGGCGATGCCGTAGCTGCCGTAGCCGTAGAGCAGCAGCGGCTGCGAGCCGCCGGCTTTCCGGTCGCGCCGCCAGACCAGCGAGATCGGCACCTCGGTGCCGTCTGTGGCCCTGGCCACGATGCGCTCGCTCTGGTAGAGCGCCGGCTCGTAGCCGGGCACCGGCTGGCGCTTCTTCAGCACCCGCTCGCGGCTCGCGAGGTGGTAGTCGTAGGTCGAGGCCGGCGTCGTCATCGAGGTATAGACGAAGCGCAGCGTCCGGGTCTCGAACTCGGCATTGCCCGAGGTGTGGACGGTATAGGCCGGCTCGTCGAAGGCGACGGTGTGCTCGCCGCCGCGCACGAGGTCGATGACGCGAAGCTGCAGGCTGCCGGCCACCCGCTCGGTCACCACCAGGTCCTCGGCGAAGATGTCGAAGTCGTCGAGCATGACGCGGTCGCGGGCGGCGATCAGCTCCTCGGCACGGCCGAGGTCGGGCCGGGCCGCGTCGACCTTCACCAGCCGGAAGTTGCGGCCGGTGTCGTTGATCAGCACATAGAAGCTGCCGGCGCGATGGTCGATGTCGTACTCGACGTCGGCGCGGCGCGGGAAGACGACGCGAAACGTCGCCTGGTCGGACGGCGCGTCGGCGTCCAGGACGCTCTGCTCGCTCGCGTCCTTGCTCTCGCTCGTCAGCACCAGGAAGCGGTCGTCGCGGGTCTTGCCGATGCCCAGGTCGAACAGCTCGTCCTTCTCCTCGAGCACCAGCGCATCGGCGCCGGCGGCGCCGACGACGTGGCGCCAGAGCCTGTTGGCGCGCTTGGTCTCGTCCATGGTCACGTAATAGAGGGTGCGGCCGTCGTTGGCCCACACCGCCGACGAAACCTCGGGCATCGTCCAGGCATCGTCCTTGCCGGTCGCGAGGTCGCGGATGTGCAGCGTGAAGTCGCGTCCGCCGGTCAGGTCCAGGGTGTAGGCGAGGGTTTGAGCGTCGAGGGTGACGGTCGCCAGGCCGAGGCGCAGGAACGCCTGGCCGCGGGCGAGCTCGTTCAGGTCGAGCAGCGTCTCGTCGCTGCCTTGGGGGTCGTAGCTGCGCTCGCTGCCGAGCGCGCGGCGGCGAATGTAGCGCGGGTACTGTTCGCCTTTCAGGATGCGGCTCGAATACCACCACAGACCCTTGCGATAGGGCACCGAGTCGTCGTCCTGCTGAATCCGGCCGAACATCTCCTGGTAGAGCTCTTCCTTCAGCGCCGCATGCGGCGCGAACCAGGCGTCGGCGTAGGCGTTCTCGGCGCGCAGATAAGGCAGGGTGCGCGGGTCGTCGCGCTGCCGCAGCCAGAAATAGTCGTCGATGCGGCGGTCGCCGTGCACGGTGACGTCCTTGGGCTCGCGCGGCGCGACCGGGAGGGAGGGCGATTCAGGGGCGATGGTCATGGCGGCGGATTGTCGTTCGGGAGCACCGCTTGCCGGCGTTCTACCCATCCGGGCGGGGTCGGCCCTCCTCGTCGCGCGTAGAAAGGGAACGATGAACCTCCTCCAGACCGGCAGATCGGTGTCCACGCTTTTCCTGGCGGCGGTGCTCGGCGGCGCGGCGTGCGCGGCCGACCTGCGTCCTGCCGACAGCTTCGCCACGGTCGGCGACCGCGCCGAGCGGTCGCGCGCCCTGTTCACGGAAGCGGGCAAGGTGATCCAGCATCCGCGCTGCCTGAACTGCCATCCGGTCGGCGAGCGGCCGACGCAGGGCGGCGACATGCATCCGCACAGCCCGCTCGTGGTGCGCGGCGCCGACGACAAGGGGGCGGTCGGCATGCGCTGCACCACCTGCCACCAGGACGCGAACTTCGATCCCGCCGGCATGCCCGGCCACCCGCTGTGGCACGTCGCGCCCAAGAGCATGGCCTGGCAGCAGCAGTCGCTCAAGCAGATCTGCGAGCAGGTCAAGGACCCGCGGCGCAACGGCGGCAAGACCCTGGCGCAGATCCGGGAGCACATGGCGCACGACACTCTGGTCGGCTGGGCCTGGCGGCCGGGCGGCACGCGCGAGCCGGCGCCCGGCACGCAGGAGCAGTTCGGCGCGCTGATCGCCGCCTGGATCGAGACCGGCGCCGCCTGCCCGCGCTGAGCGCCCCCGACCACGACTTTCCGGAGTTCTTCGAATGCCCATTTCGCTCAACGTCAACGGCCAGAGTCGCGAAGTCGACGTCGACCCGGCCACTCCGCTGCTCTGGGTCCTGCGCGAGGATCTCGGCCTCACCGGCACCAAGTACGGCTGCGGCATCGCCCAGTGCGGCGCCTGCACCGTACATGTCGAGGGCGAGGCGCTGCGCTCCTGCGCGGCGCCGGTGCGCGTCGTCGCCGGCAGGAAGGTGACGACGATCGAGGGCGTGAACTCGCCCGCCGCCAAGGCGGTGCAGAAGGCCTGGGTCGAGCTCGACGTGGTGCAGTGCGGCTACTGCCAGTCGGGCCAGATCATGTCGGCGACCGCCCTGCTGGAGAAGAAGCCCCGGCCGACCGATCAGGACATCGACCAGGCGATGGCCGGCAACATCTGCCGCTGCGCCACCTATCACCGCATCCGCGCCGCGATCCATGCGGCAGCGAAGCAACTCGCCTGAGGCCGCCGCCATGCATGCGCTGATGATGAACGCCCTTGATCCGCAATGGCAGGCACGCATCGCCCGCCGCCTCGGCCTGGCCGTCGACGCCGGGTCGCCGCGGCTCAGCCGCCGGCTGGTGCTGCAGGGGCTGGCCGGTGGCGGCCTGGTCCTCGGCTTCGGCCTGCCGGAGCGTGCCGCCTCGGCGGCCGCCAGCGCCGCGGAGGGCAGCGCCACGGGTCCGCTGGCGCCGAACCCGTTCCTGCGCATCGGCACCGACAACCTCGTCACCGTCGTCTGCAAGCACCACGAGATGGGCCAGGGCAACCTCACCGGCCTCACCTCGCTCGTCGCCGAGGAGCTCGATGCCGACTGGGCGCAGATGCGCAGCGAGGCCGCCCCCTCGGACGCCACCCGCTACAACAACCTCGAGTTCGGTCCGATGCAGGGCACCGGCGGCTCCTCGGCGATCTCCAACTCGTACCTGCAGTACCGCAGTGCCGGCGCCGCGGCCCGGGCGATGCTGGTCGCGGCGGCCGCCGACGCCTGGAAGGTGCCGGCAGCGGAGATCACGGTCTCGAAGGGCATGCTCGGCCATCCCTCGGGCAAGCGCGCCAGCTTCGGCGAGATGGCCGAGGCGGCGAGCCGGCGGCCGGTGCCCGAGAAGCCGGCGCTGAAGGAGCCCCGCCAGTTCGCGGTCATCGGCAAGGACCGATCCGCGCCGCGGGTCGATTCGGCTGCCAAGTGCAACGGCAGCGCGGTCTACACCATCGACGTGAAGCTCCCGGGCCTGCTGACCGCGGTGATCGCCTTCCCGCCGAGCTTCGGCGCCAAGGTGGTGTCGTTCGACGCCACCGCGGCGAAGCAGGTGAAGGGCGTCACCGACGTGGTGCAGGTGCCCGAGGGTGTCGCCGTGGTCGCGACCGGCACCTGGGCGGCGCTGCAGGGACGTCGCGCGCTGAAGGTTCAGTGGGACGAGGCGACGAGCAGTCAGCTCGACTCCGACAAGCTCCTCGCCCTGTTCCGCGAGGAAGCCGGCAAGCCCGGCAAGCCGTTCGCCAGGCCGGCCGCCAGCTCCCCCGCGCCCGCGGCCGCGGTCAAGACGGTCGAGGCGGTCTACGAATTCCCCTTCCTCGCCCACGCGGCGATGGAGCCGATGAACTGCGTCGCCTGGCTGCACGACGGCATGCTCGAGACCTGGAGCGGACACCAGTTCCCGAGCTTCGACCATCTGTTCGCGGCCAAGGCGGCGGGCCTGCCACCGGAGAAGGTCAAGCTGCACACGGTGTTCTCGGGCGGCAGCTTCGGCCGACGCGCCAACGCCTGGAGCGACTTCACCGTCGCCGCCGTCAACGTCGCCAAGGCGATCGACGGCCGCGCCCCGGTGCGGGTGCAGTTCACCCGCGAAGACGACACCGGCGCCGGTCTCTACCGGCCGATGTACGTCCACGCCGTCAAGGTCGGGCTCGACGCCAAGGGCGGCATCGCCTCGTGGAAGCACGACATCGTCGGCCAGTCGATCGTCGCCGGCACGCCGATGGAGGAGATGGCCAAGGACGGCATCGATCCGACCTCGGTCGAGGGCGTCGCCGAGTCGTCCTACGCGCTGCCGATGATGGCGGGCGACCTGCACAGCCAGGCGCTGGCGGTCAAGCCGCTCTGGTGGCGCTCGGTCGGCCACACCCACACCGCCTACGTGATGGAAACGATGATGGACGAGCTGGCGGCCGCCGCCGGCAAGGATCCGCTCGCCTTCCGTCTCGCCCTGCTCGAAAAGAACGAGCGCGCCGCCGGCGTGCTCAAGCTGGCTGCCGCGAAGGCCGGCTGGGGCCGGGCGCCGCGTGCCGGCGTCGCCCAGGGGATCGCGATGCACCACTCGTTCAAGTCCTACGTCGCCCAGGTCGCCGAGGTGTCGATGAAGAACGGCAAGGTCAAGGTCGAGCGCGTGGTCTGCGCCGTCGACTGCGGCGTCGCCGTCAATCCCGACGTGGTCCGGGCACAGATGGAGGGCTGCATCGGCTTCGCCCTCGGCGCCCTGTTCTACGGCGAGATCGAGGTCAAGGGCGGTCGGGCGGTGCAGCGCAACTTCGACACCTACCGGTCGCTGCGCATCCAGGAGATGCCCGTGGTCGAGGTGCACATCGTGCCGAGCACGGCGGCGCCCACCGGCGTCGGCGAGCCCGGCGTGCCGCCGCTCGCGCCGGCGGTGGTCAACGCCATCGCCCGGCTCGGCGGGCCCCGGGTCCGCCGGCCGCCCCTCGTCCGCGCCGGGCTGGTCGCCACCTGAGGTTGTCCCGGT
>DATCGH010000223.1:0-3549 GCA_036509055.1 Caldimonas sp. | reverse complement strand
GGCCCGCCGCTCATCCCGCCCGAGAGCGCGCCGCCGAAGAAGATCTGCGGATAGAAGCTCCGCTTGACCATGCCGTTGTAGGTGCCCTGCACGACCGCGAAGCCGACGTCGAGCGGATTGCCGAGGGAGTAGATGCGTTCGCCCTGGGACAGCGGCTGGTCTTCGGGGCGAAAGGGCAGGGCGTCGAAGGTCTTCCCGGCAGCATCGGCGGCCTTGAGCAGCGCCAGGTCGTGCAGCACGTCGAGCTGCAGGATCGCGAGCGGTGCCTCGCGCCCGTCGGCGGTGACGTAGACCAGTTCGTGGCGTTCGGGCTTCAGCGCCGCCTCGCTGACGACGTGGAAGTTGGTGACGATCAGGCCGTCCTTGGTGACCAGGAAGCCCGAGCCGACCGAGGTCTGGCTGGCTTGGCCCTTGAGCACGGTGCGGATCTGCACCAGCTGCGAGCGGGCCTGCTCGTACACCTTGCGCGCCGAGAGCGACACCGGCGGCGCTGGCGGCGGCGTGGCTGCGGCGTCCTGGGCGGGCGCGGCGGCCGGCGCGGGCCCCGGCGCCGACGGTCGCGGCTGGCCCGACGCCGACGCGGCGGCCAGCGCCAGCATCGACTGGATGGCCCAGCGTCCGACGCGAACTCTCATTCGGATCGATTCTACGGGGCGGGTATGGCATAGGGTCGAGGGCAAAACCGCGCTGCTAAAGTTGCCGCCGCTTCGGCGCACGCCCGCCGACGCAGGACCACAGGAGACTTCGCATGCAACGCCGCCGCCTCATCCAGGCCCTCGCCCTCGCCCCGGCCGCCGGCCTCGGCGTCGCCCCTTTCGCCCGGGCCCAGGCGCTCGAGAAGCCCAAGCTGACGATCGCCGTCGGCGGCAAGAACCTTCTTTACTACCTGCCGCTGACGATCGCCGAAGGCCAGGGCTATTTCAAGGCCGAAGGGCTCGACATCACCATCGCCGATTTCGCCGGCGGCTCGCGCGCCCTGCAGGCGCTGGTCGGCGGCAGCGCCGACATCGTCTCCGGCGCGTTCGAGCACACGATCAACATGCAGGTCAAGGGGCAGCGGCTGCGCGCCTTCGCGCTGCAGGGCCGGGCGCCGCAGATCGTCCTCGGCGTCAATCCGAAGACGATGCCGAACTTCAAGTCGGTGGCCGAGCTCAAGGGCAAGAAGCTCGGCGTCACCGCGCCGGGATCGTCGACCAACATTCTGGCCAACTTCGTGCTCGGCAAGGTCGGCCTGAAGCCGGGCGATGTCTCGATCATCGGCGTCGGCACCGGCAGCGGCGCGGTCGCGGCGATGCGCACCGGCCAGATCGACGCGATCTCAAACCTCGACCCGGTGATCACGCTGCTGACGCGCAGCGGCGACCTGAAGATCGTCTCCGACACGCGCATCGTCGCCGAGGCCGACCGGGTGTTCGGCGGGCCGATGCCGGCCGGATGCCTCTACACCCAGCAGACCTTCCTCGAAAAGTATCCGCAGACGGCGCAGGCTCTGGCCAACGCGCTGGTGCGCGCCGACAAGTGGGTCCAGAGCGCCGGCGCCGGCGACATCATCAAGGCGGTGCCCGAGAACTACCTGCTCGGCGATCGCGCGGTCTACGTCGACGCCTTCCTCGCCGCCAAGGGCGCGCTCTCGCCCGACGGGATGTTCCCCGAGGCGGGGCCGGAGACGGCGCGGCGCGCCCTGGCGAGCATCGATCCGGAGATCGCCGCGGCCAAGATCGACCTGGCGGCGATCTACACCAACGACTTCGTCAAGCGCGCCAACGCCAAGTACCCGAAGGGCTGAAGGCGTTCTCCTCGACGCCCGCCCTGGGTCACTCGCCCTGCGCGGGGATCGCGTCGCCAGCCGCGGCGATAGCGCAAGCCCGCTGCGAAGCCTGCCGCGCCTCGAGCCAGCGCACCGTCTCCATGAGGTCGAGCTGGTAGATCATGCGCGTGCCATGGACGAACGAGATCAGCGACTTCACACCCCCGGCCGCCTGGTCGACAACGCGGCGCTGGGTGTTGCTCAGGGCCTCGACCCGGGCGCATTCGGCAGCGCTGGGCGTCACGGCCGCGACCGTCTGATCGACGGCCTGGGCGCGGCTCGTCGCCGGCAAGGCGAGGCAGAGGGCGACGATGGAGAAAGCTGAAAGGCGATGGACGGATTGCATGGCGATTCCTCTATCTAGGCTCCACCGGTGGCGTCGCGGCGCGAAACCCGAGGCGGCGAGCACAGAATAGAAATTCATCCGGCGCGTCGCGAGCGGTTTGCGACGAAGGCCCCAAGGAGGGGGACCAAGACGGGCACGCGGCGACGAAAGCCCGGGCCGGTGGTTCGGCCAGCGATCGAGGGGAATGCGCGCGCGGCTCGCGCGAGCTGGCCGCGTTCGCGTCGACTCCCATAGGGTGGTCTGCAGCGAACACCGCAATGGCACAGGCCGCGAGAGTCAGGCCGATGGCGACGCGGACGAGGGCGCGGGTGCTGATCATCGTCGTCGACTCCGGTGAGGGTGCCGACTGATACGGATCGACCGCCGGAATCCGGACATGTCGCCCCGCGAGTCCGGGGATTCATCGGCTCTCTGCGGGATTCACACCCGTCGAAGCCGGATTCGTCGGCTCGCTGTTTCGCATCCCACCACCCGTCCGCAGACTGCCGCACGCGACGCACAGGCGGGGGATGTTTCCTCGGCAGACGTTGCGCGGAGCAGTTGCCATGAAACAGAATAGGACGATGTCTTTCACCTGCGCGGCACTCATCGGCGCGGCTGCGCTCCTGGGCTGCGGCGGCAGCGGCGACGACACGCCGGTCACGATCACGGTCGCCGGGCCGAACGCGGTGTCGCAATGGAACGAGATCGCGGCGACGACGATCAACCTGCCAGCGACGGCAACGGGCACGCCCGAGGAGCAGCGGCCGAACA
This sequence comes from Caldimonas sp., assembly GCA_036509055.1. GTDB lineage: Bacteria > Pseudomonadota > Gammaproteobacteria > Burkholderiales > Burkholderiaceae_C > Schlegelella_A. Next base: position 643 of record DATCGH010000223.1, on the reverse strand, counting down.
TCTCGGTCGACCTCGCGACGGTCCAGATCGCGGTCTACGACGCGGTCATGGCGATCGCCGGGACGCACCGGCCTTTCGCCATCACGCCGACCGCACCTGCCGCTGGCGCTTCCCAGGAGGCGGCAGTCGCGGCCGCCGCTTACGGCGTCCTGTCGGGTCTGTTCCCCAGTCGCGGCGCCGCCTATCAAGCCGCCTACGACGCCTTCCTCGCGACCTTGCCCGACGGCAACGCCAAGAGCCTCGGCCTGGCGGTCGGCGCCGAGGTCGCCGCCGGGATCCTTGCCCTGCGGGCCGGGGACGGCCGCATGGTCGCGCTTGCGCCATACGTTCCGGGAACGGCGCCGGGGCAGTTCCGGGGCACCAACCCGGTCGGCCGGCCCAACCCGTTCATCAAGCCGTTCGTGCTGACGAGCAACGCCCAGTTCCGCGCGCCGGGGCCACCGGCGCTCACGTCCACCGCCTATGCCGCCGATGTCAACGAGACCAAGTCGCTGGGCTCGGCGACGAGCACGACGCGCACCGCCGAGCAGACCGAGACCGCCCGCTTCCACACCGAGCCGCCGCCCAACTTCTGGCCGCGTAACATGCGCAACTTCGCGATGACCGCTCGGAGCTTGCCCGAGCAGGCCCGGCTGATGGCGAT
>DATCGH010000222.1:0-2292 GCA_036509055.1 Caldimonas sp. | reverse complement strand
GGGTCCGGCGACCTGGGCGATCAGCTCGATCTCGACGCAGGCGCCGAGCGGCAGCTGGGCGACGCCGTAGGCGCTGCGGGCATGCGCGCCCTTGTCGGCGAAGACCTCGCCGAACAGCTCGGAGCAGCCGTTGGTCACCAGGTGGTGCTCGGTGAAATCCGCAGTGCTGTTGACCAGGCTGGTGAGGCGGACGATGCGCTCGATCTTGTCGAGGTCGCCGACCGCGGCGTGGAGCGTGCCGAGCAGGTCGATGCCGACCGCGCGCGCCGCCTTCTTGCCGGTGGCGACGGTCATGTCGCGGCCGAGCTGCCCGACCCAGACCTTGCCGTCGCGCTTGGCGATATGGCCCGAGAGGAAGACGAGCTTGCCGCTGCGCACGAAGGGCACATACGCGCCCGCCGGGATCGCCAGGGGAGGAAGGGAGATGTCGAGATCGGTGAGGCGGTCGTAGATCGAGGACATGGAGCGGCAGTCGGCGGTCGGGCGGGCGCAGATCGTACACCCCTGGCCTCTACACTTTGGCCGATGCGAGCGCCGGCCACCGGAAGTCGTCTGGCCGCGCTGATGCTGGCGTGGCTGGCGGGTGTCGCGGTCCAGTTGCAGGAGCGCTCGCTCCAGCCGTCATCCTTCTATGTCGGGCTGGCCGCGGCCGGCGGCGTTGCACTCCTCGCCGGCTTCGCCTGGCGCCGGCGTGCCTTCGCCGCCGCCATCCTGGCGAGCGCGGGTGCGCTGCTCGCCGGCTTTGGGCTGACCGGCGGGCAGGCATCGCTTCGGCTCGGCGAGGCCTTCGTGCCCGCGCTCGAGGGTCGCGATCTCGTCGTCACCGGCGTCGTCGCCAGCCTGCCGCAAGCCGGTCCGAACGGCCTGCGCTTCCGGTTCGCGCTCGATGCCGAGTCGCGTCGCAACGAGGCCGGCGAGCTGCCGCCGCGCATCGCCCTCGGCTGGTACAGCGGCTTTCACGAGGACGCGGCGCTGTCGCAGCCGCAGCGCGAGCTCAAGGCCGGACAGCGCTGGCGCTTCGCCCTGCGCCTGCGCCGGCCGCACGGCAACCTCAATCCGCACGGTTTCGACTACGAGCTGCAGTTGTTCGAGCAAGGCGTGCGCGCCACCGGCTACGTGCGGGACGCGCCGCCGCCGCAGCTGCTCGGCGAGGCGGCGGGGTTTCCGGTCGAGCGGCTGCGCCAGCGGGTGCGCGACGCGATCTACGCCGCCGTCCCCGACCGGCATGCCGCGGGCGTGCTGGCCGCGCTCGCGGTCGGCGACCAGGGGGCGATCGAGCGCGAAGACTGGGAGCGGTTCCGCAACACCGGCGTTGCCCACCTGATGTCCATCAGCGGCCTGCACATCACCATGTTCGCCTGGCTCGCCGGCCTGGGGCTGGGCGCGGTCTGGCGGCGAAGCCGGCGCGCCGTGCTGGCCCTGCCGGCGCAGAGCGCGGCGCGCTGGGGCGGCCTTGGGGCGGCGGCGGCCTATGCCGTCTTCTCCGGCTGGGGCGTGCCGGCGCAGCGGACGATCTGGATGCTTGCGGCCGTCTGCTTGCTGCAGGGCGCCGGGCTGCGCTGGCCGTGGCTGCTGGTGCTGCTGGCGGCCGCGACAGTCGTGACCCTGCTCGATCCCTGGGCGCTGACCCAGCCGGGGTTCTGGCTGTCGTTCGCGGCGGTGGGCCCGCTGATGGCCTCGACGATGGCGCGACCGGTGGCCGCGGCGCCGGTCGACGATGCCGTGCCCGAGCGACGCGGCTGGCTCGGCCGCGCGCTGGCCGCGACCGGCGCTGGCGTGCGCACCCAGATCGTGGCCACGCTCGGCCTGACGCCGCTCACCCTCGTCTTCTTCCAGCAGGTCTCGCTCGTCGGCCTGCTCGCCAACCTGGTGGCGATTCCCGTGGTCACGCTCGGGGTGACGCCGCTCGCCCTGCTCGGCACGCTGGCGGCGCCGCTCTGGTCGCTGGCCGCCGCCGCGGTCCAGGGGCTGGACGCCTTCCTGGCGCTGCTGGCCGGCATTCCCGGCGCGGTGTGGACGGTGCCGGCGGCGCCGCTCTGGGCCCAGATCGCGGGCCTGGCGGCGGCGGGGCTGGCGATCTTTCCGCTGCCCTGGCGTGCCCGGGTGCTGGCACTGCCGCTCGCCCTCGCCTTGCTGATTCCGCCGAGGACCTTGCCGCCCGAGGGCGGCTTCGATCTGCTCGCTGCCGACGTCGGCCAGGGCAGCGCCGTCCTGGTCCGCACCCGCGGCCACGTGCTGCTGTTCGATGCCGGACCGCAGTACTCGCGCGAGAGCGACGCCGGGCAGCGGGTG
>DATCGH010000221.1:0-8737 GCA_036509055.1 Caldimonas sp. | reverse complement strand
CGAGCACCTGGCTGCGCTGCGCGAGCATGGCGCCTGCAGGCACCACCGGCGCAGCTTCGCGCCGGTGCGCGAGGTCCTGGACCGGCTGTTCTGAGGGCGGCCCGGTGGCCAGCCACAAGCTCACCCACGTCAGCTCGCGCGCCAACCCGCTGCTGGTGCGGCTGCGCAAGCTCGGGCGCCATCCGGGCGAGTACCGCAAGCTTGGCCAGCTCCTGCTCGAAGGCGAGCATCTCTGCCAGGCCTGGGCGGCGCGCGGCGGCACACCGGCCCTGCACGCGCTCGTCAGCGAAAGCGCCTGGGAGCAGGGCGCCTACCGGTCGCTGGCCGAGGCGGCTGCGGCGACGGTCGTCGTCGCCGACGTGGCGATGGCGGAGCTGAGCGCGCTCGACACGCCGGCGCCGCTGGCTTTCGTCGTGCCGCTGCCGGCGTCGCCGGCGATCCGCAGCGACATGCCGAGCGTCGTCCTCGACCGGGTCCAGGACGCGGGCAACGTCGGCTCGATCCTGCGCAGCGCCGCGGCCTTCGGCTTCGGCCAGGTGATCGCTCTCGAGGGCACGGCGTCGCTCTGGTCGCCCAAGGTGCTGCGGGCCGGCATGGGCGCGCATTTCGCCCTCGGCCTGATCGAGGGCCACCAGGCCGAGGCGCTCGATGCGCTGACGCTGCCGCTGCTCGGCACCAGCTCGCATGCCGAGGAAAGCATTGCCGGGGCGCTGCTCGACTGGCCGTGCGCCTGGGTGTTCGGCAACGAGGGCGCCGGCGCTAGCGTTGCGGTGCAACAGCGCTGCGCCCGGGTGGTGCGCATTCCCCAGCCAGGCGGCGAGGAATCGCTCAACGTTGGCGCGGCCGCGGCGATCTGCCTCTACGAATCGACGCGCCGTCGGTCCTAGCCCAGCGCCCTCACTCGAGCTTGCCGATCCGGCGCACCGCCTGCGTCATCACTGCGGCATCGGCGTCCCAGTAGGTCTGGAATTCGGGTGCGTCGAGGTATTCGATCGGGCTGCCGGCCTTGTTGACCACCTGGCGCACCGACGGGTCGGCGGCGGCTCGCGCGGCCGCGGTGCGAAGACGCTGCACCACGTCGTCGGGCGTCTTGCTCGGCACGAACAGGGCCGACCATTGCGCGAAGCGCACCGGGTAGCCGCTCTGGACCAGGCTGGGCACGCCGGGCAGGGCGGCGAGCGGCTGCTCGCCCCAGTGCGCCAGGGCGCGAAGCTTGCCGGCCTGGATCTGCTGCACCACGGTCGAGGGGCCGCTGGCGATGGCGTCGATCTGGCCGGCGAGCAGGGCGACGATCGCCGGGCCGGCGCCGGTGTAGGGGATGTGGGTCATGCGAAACCCGGCCGACGACTTCAGCATCTCCATCGGCACGTGCATCGTCCCGTAGTTGCCCGAGCTGCCGTAGTTGAAGCGACCCGGCTGCTTCTTCATGTCGGCGACGAATTCCGGCAGCGTGTGCCAGGGCGAATCGGCACGCACCACCAGCACCGTCGGGTCGGCGGTGAAGCGGGCGATCGGCTTGAACTGGTCGAGCGTGTACGCCGGCTTTCGATTGAGGATGGCGTCGGCCTCCGGCAGGATCGAGATCGACGAGAGGCTGAGCAGCACCGTGTAGCCGTCGGCCGGCGCGCGCGACGCCAGGCCGATGCCGAGGGCACCGCCGGCACCGGCCTTGTTTTCCACCACCACCGATTGCCTGAGCTCGCGCCCGAGGGCCTCGGCCACCGGCCGGGCGACGGTGTCGGCGACGCCGCCGGGCGGGAAGGGCACGATCATCGTGATCGGCCGCTCCGGCCAGACGGTCTGAGCGACGGCGGCGCCACAGACGCCGACCAGCAGGGCGAGGATCCACGGGGACGGGGATCGATGCAGGGTCATGGTCGACGGTCCTTGCGCTGCGCGCCCTTGGCAGGCGCGCTGGCGGATCGAGCGGGCGGCTCGGCGGGGCCGAGCGTATCGAGCAGCGCGGTCGCCAGCTTGGCCGGATCCTCGATGTGCGGAATGTGGCCGACGTCGGGCAGCTCGACGAGCTTGGCCTGCGGTATCCAGCGCATCAGCGACCGCGCCTGAGCGATCGGCGTGATGCTGTCGGCCGTGCCCCAGACCAGGCCCACGGGCGGGCCATCGCGTGCCCAGGCCGTGATCCGAATCGGATCGAGGCTGGCCGAGGCCTCGCAGCCGGCGCCGGCGAACGCGTACGCCCAGTCACCGATGTCGGCGCTGTAGGAGAACCGACGCATCGGCAGCTGATAGGCGGCCACCCGCTCGGGCGTGATCGCCTCCTTGCGGTGGACAAAGCGGCCGAGCAGCTCGTCGGTGAATGCCGGATAGCTCGCGGTGCCGGAGATCAGGACCGAGCGCACGTCGCGCCGGCCGAGCAGCAAGCTCACCCAGCCGGGGAGCGGGGTGCAGGTGGGCGCTTCGCCGGCCGGGCCGAGGCGGAGGGCGGGCGCCACCAGCACCAGGCGGCGCAGGCGCGAGGGGCTGCGCATTGCCGCCTCGAGCGCCGGGCCGGCGCCGAACGAATGCCCGACCAGGGTGACCTCGCCCGGGCCGCCGAGCTGGCCGATCAGGTGCAGCAAGCGGAAGGCCTGCGCCGGCCTCGAATAGTCGAGCTCGCCGGGGCGGCCGTTCGAGGCACTGAAGCCGAAGGGCGGCAGATCCACCGCGACCACCCGCCAGCCAGCCCCCGCCAGCGCCGCGGGCAAATCGAACCAGGTGCCGCTCCACGCTCCGGTGCCGTGCGACAGCAGCAGCACCGGCCCGTCCGCCGGGCCCCATTCCTGGACGAACAGGCGGCTGTCGCCGACGTCGACCCAGCGTCCGCTCGGGGGAGCCAGCGATTCGATCGTCATGCGCTCGCGCTGGCTGCGCTTGAGGGTGGCGTAGCCCAGCCAGCTGGCGACGCCGAGCGCAGCCAGCAGCAGCAGCACCAGCAAGGCGACCAGCAGACGGAACAGGACGCGCATCAGAAGTCGTAGATGTGCTCGACGACCACGCCGCCGCGCTTCTCGCCGAACGAGCGCAGCAGGGCGGTCAGCTGCGGAACACGGATCGCGAGCACGACCCGTTTCTGCCCCGGCCGGGTGAGGATGGGCTGCTCGAACAGGGTGCGCGCCGGGGCCGAGCCCATCCAGCCGCTCGGCACGAGCAGGCTGACGACGATCTCGCCGTCGTTGCCGGCGATCTCGCGGAAGTCGATCCCCTGGGCGGCGAGCCAGCGGCTGTAGGCGGTGAAGGGCTCGTAGCGCGGCAGCGTCGCCACGACCTCGGGGCCGCTCGCCGGGCGGGCCGTGTAGTCCGGGTAGTTGGCGATGTCGGGCCCCGGGTTCTTGTCCAACACCACCGCGGTGGTCGGCTTGGGCGCGTCGTACACCGACTGGCTGCCGAGCTTGATCAGTCGCGCATAGCCTTCCTTGACGAGCAGCTCGGTGGTCAGGGCGAAGCGCCGTTCCCAGCGCCGGATCAGGTTCGGGCCCGAAAGCGGCAGGTCGGCCCAGAGCCGCGCCAGCGGTGCGAGGAAGTCGAACTTGTACCAGGGCTCGAGCCGGATGAAGTCGACGTAGGCCTGCGCGTAGTCGGCATAAAGCCGCTCCTCGGGCACGGAAGCGTCGCCGCTGACCGTCGCCTCGGCGAGACGGCCGATGGTGTGCTCGTAGGTGCCTTTCAGGCCGTACTCGACCGTCGTGCTGCTGCCGATGACCATCACCATCAGATGGTAGCCCCCGTTGAACGGAAACCGCGCCACTTCGCGATTGACCGCGGCATATCCCTGCCAGAACTGGCCGATGTGGGCGAACAGCGGAAAGCAGCTCGGCCGCTCGCTGCGCGACAGGAAGCGAGCGTACTCGGCCGGGCTGTGCACCAGGTACCACTCGGGAAAGGTGAGGAAGGTCTGATCCGGCGAGCGCCGATCCTCGGGCGCGGTCAGCATCGCCGGGCGGATGATCGGGGCCGGGTCGGCGGCCGGGGCCGTCGCAGCCGCGAACACCAGGGCCGCCGCCAGCCCCCAGGCCCGGCCTCGCGACCGGATCGGACTCATGCAGACACGGCCGGATCGCGGCTCGCCGCCGTGCTCATGGCCGCGCCGCGCTTCTCGAAGCAGAACAGCGCGTTCTGCGTCGGGTCGTTCTCCTGGAGCAGGCGATGGCCGCGGTCGTCGAAGCCGGCGTCGTGCAGGCGCTGCGCCCAGGTGTCTGCAGACTCGAAGAAGCGCAGCTCGGCGCGGTTGGCCTCCCACGTCTCGCCCAGGCCGGCGTTGAAGACGGTGTGCGCGAGTGACACCAGCGCCCGCATGTCGTCCGAGCCGACGTCGTGATCGCGGACGATGAACACGCCGCCCGGACGGAGGATCCGCGCCACCGAGGCGAGGAAGGGCGTGAGCCGCTCGGCGGTCATGTGATGCAGGCCGACGTAGCAGGTCACCAGGTCGACGCTGTCGTCGGCGATCGCCGACGCCGCGATCGGCTCGTAGTCCTGCAGCGGCACGTGCTCGCCCTGCTTGGCGACGCCGCCGCGCTCGAGGATGTCGGCCGCCGAGAAGCCGGGCGGGCGCTCGTCGACGAAATGACAGGGGCCGGCGAGGTCGAGCTTCTTCGCCAGGCTGGCGAAGTACCTGGCCTTCGAGCCGATCTCGACGTAGCCCTCGAAGCGCCGGCGCGAGCCGAGCACGGCCAGGGTCTGCGCCACCATCTCCTGCTTCTGCTTGAACAGCGACGGCACGGTGTAGCGCAGGTCGGAGAGGAACGGCTTGATGCCCTTGAGCTCCTGCTGCACGTAGCGGTAGACGGCTTCCTCGTCGCGATGCCGCTGGCAGGCATCGTTGATCAGGTGATGGAAGCGGTCTTCGGGCACGGTGCGAAAGACGGTCTGCAGGAACCGGTAGAACGCGTCCGACAGGCCGACGTCGCCGAAGATCCGGTGGAACTCGCTCGGATGCTCGACCGTGGCCTCGGGCTGGGACCGATCGAGCCAGGCGCGGTAGTACTTGTCCCAGAGCACGTTGGTGAAGCGGAAGTTCGGATCGACCTCCCACTTCAGCGCGAAGAACTCGCGGGCGCGCGGGTAGGCGCGATGGAACTGCTCGAGCGTCGCATGCGGCTGGTACGGCAGGTAGTAGGTGCCGCCGACCGCGAGCGCGGCGTCGATCAGCTCGCGGGTCCAGACGCCGACCCGGCTCTTCGCGTTCTCGCGGGTGCGCTGCTTGTGATAGAGGACGAAGGCGAAGGTCTCGCGCGGCGCCCAGCCGAGCATCGTCTCGGTGTCGGGCATGGCATGGCGGATCGAGATGTTGAGCGCGTTGACCCGGTGCCGGCGCAGGATCTCCTGCATCCGCGGCACGAAGTTCTCGAGCTCCTCGACCGGCACGAAGTACTCCTGCAGCACATAGGTGCGGTGCATCCGGCTCGGCGGCTCGAGCTCGGCGACGTCGTAGCCGGCCTCGTAGTTGCGCCAGTGCACCTTCTTGCCGAGGTAGAGCAGCGGGTCGATCAGCTTCTCGCGCCGCTCCTTGCCGAACGGAGTCTCCGAGATCGCCCAGAGGAAGTACTGGTGCAGCGGGTAGGAGCGCGACTGCGGCTGCAGCCGGGTCGGCGTCGTCGCCCGCTCCTCGGTCTCGACCCAGGTCACCGAGCGCACCGTCTTGTAGTGGGGCGCGTAGAGGTCGGCGTTGTGAAACACCGCTTTCGGATTGTTGCGCACGGTGTTGCGGAAATGCGCCCGGTATTCGGCCAGCGGCATCACCGCGTGGGTCCGCTTGACCCGCTTGTTTTCGGCCAGGTCGAGCTCGACCTCGACGACCACGCCGAACGCGCCGTAGCCGCCGATCGCGCCGAAGAACAGGTCCGAATGCTGGTTGCGGCTGGCCTCGACGACGCTGCCGTCGTGCAGGGCGAGCTTGAGGCTGCGCACCGAAAGCACCAGCGGCCCGAGGCCGATGTAGCGGCCGTGGCAGTTGACGCTGAGCGCGCCGCCGACGGTGAAGTTGGCATAGGTCTGCATGATCTTCACCGCCAGCCCGTGCGGATCGACGAAGCGCTGGATGTCGCACCAGCGCACGCCGGCCTGGACCCGGATCACCTTGTCCTCGGACGAGAACCAGACGATGCGATTCAGGGTGCGCATGTCGAAATGCAGGCTGCCCGGGCTCGCGGTCTGGCCGCCCATGCTGAAGCGGCCGCCGCCGATCGATACCGGCCCGGTGGTGCGGCGGAGCGCCTCCTGAACGTCCTCCACCGAGCTCGGGGCGACGATCGCCATCACCCGCACCGGATTGAGCTGGGTGATGTCGTTGACGATGTGATGGTGGCTCAAGGCGATTTCTCCGGGAAGGCCGGGCTCAGACCGTGACGTAGTCGGCGCGATAGCCCGGCGCGATGCCGAAGCGCTCCGCGGCCGGGCCGGAGCGGAGGAACCCGCACTCGATCGCGAGGAAGAGGGCGCCCAGCACCGGCAGCGCCGCGAGTAGCAGCCAGAGGGCCGAGCGGCCGCGGTCGTGCAGGCGCCGGCCCCAGGTGGAAACGAGGAACAGGGTGGTCGCCAGGGCGGCGACGAGGCCGAGCGGCCGGCCGACGATCTGCTCGGCACTGATGCACAGGAACAGCGCCACCGGCAGGACCAGCAAGTGGCGCAGCCAGAAACCGCCGCGCCCGATCCGGCCGACGGGCAACAACTCGCGAACGAGCATCAAGGCCCGCCTCCCTTCATTCGTCGGGGCGGATGATGCCGTGAAGCACGGCCGCTGAACAGGCTGGCGGTTACATCCTCCGGACCGGTGGCGACACGGTCGGCGCTCAGGCGGTGGTCAGGTAGAAGTAGATGCCGTCGACCGCTTCGCGCCGGTCTTCGCGCATCGCCGCCTGCACCGCGCGGACGATGGTGAAGCCATGGCGTGCGGCGAGCTCGCGGATGTAGCGAGCGGAGTGGGTGTAGCGCAGGCTGGGCTGCAGGGCGAACGGCGGGCCGTCGTCGCCGCTCGCCGCGAGCTCGATGCTGAAGCCGAACACTCCGCCACGCGCCAGCGCCCGCCGCACCCCGGCGAAAAGGCCGTCGAGGTCGCCGATGTAGACAAGCACGTCGGCGGAGACGATCAGATCGAAGGTCTCGGTGTTCGCCTTGAGCCAGGCCACCGCCTCGGCCCGTTCGAGTCGGTCGTAGACGCCGAGCGCGCGCGCTCGGTCGAGCATGCCGGCCGCGAGATCGATCCCGGTCAGGCGATCGCTTCGCGGCTTGAGCAGCGGGCCGCAGAGGCCGGTGCCGCAGCCGAGGTCGAGCGTCGATGCGAAGTGCCGTTCCGGCTCGGGCAGGTTGCCGGCGAGGAGCGTGTGTCCTTTGTAGCCGAGGACGCCGACGAGATGGGCGTCGAACTCGGCCGCGTAGTCGTCGAACAGGCCTTCGACGTAGTCCGGCGGCGCGGCCGGCGGCGGCGTGCCGCCGGCGACGCCGGCGAGGAAATAGTCGGTGAGCGCCGAGTCGTCGCCCCGTGCTTGCGCCTCGGCGTAGGAGGCCTTCGCCTCGTCGAGCCGGCCCATCTCGCGCAACAGGCTGCCGCGCTGGCTCCACATCGTGGCCAGACGCGGTTCCGCGGCGACCAGCCGGTCGTAGGCAGCGAGCGCCTGCTCCTGCAGCCCCATGCGTGCCAGGGCGATGGCGCGGATGCCGAGGGCGTCGACGTCGCCGGGCTCGACCGCGAGCACCGCGTCCGCGGCGGCGATCGCCGCCACCGGCCGGTGCATCCTGAGGCGCGTGGTGCCGAGGTTGAGCAAGGTGGAGGCCCGTCCCGGCACCGCTTCGAGCGAGGCGACGAAGGCGCGCTCGGCATCCTCGAGTCGGCCGGCCTTGAGGGCCGCCAGGCCTTCGAGGAACAGCTGCTTGGCCGACTCGAACGCCGGCCCGGCGGGTGCGCTGGGCGGAACCTGCTCCATGACCTTCCCGGCTTCCCCGAAGCTCAATACATCAGGCGATCGGGGCGAAGGTCGCGCAGGATCGTGGTCGCGATCTCCTCGATCGACTTGTGGGTCGACGACAGCCAGGCGATGCCTTCCTTCTTCATCATGGTCTCGCCCGACTTCACTTCCCAGCGGCAATTCTCGTTCGACGCGTACTTGCTGTTCGGACGCCGCTCGTTGCGGATCCGCGCCAGCCGGTCGGGATCGATCGTCAGGCCGAAGCACTTGGCCTTGAAGGCGGCGAGCGAGGAGGGGATCCGGCCGCGCTCGAAATCTTCGGGGATCAGCGGGTAGTTCGCCGCCTTGATGCCGTGCTGCATCGCCAGGTAGAGGGAGGTCGGCGTCTTGCCGCTGCGGCTCACGCCGACCAGGATCACGTCCGCCTCCGAAAGGCTCTTGGTCGACTGGCCGTCGTCGTGGGCGAGGGCGAAGTTGATCGCCTCGATCCGGTCGGTGTATTCCTGGCTATCGGAAACGTCGGAGAAGCGGCCGATCCGGTGGTTCGAGGTGATGCCGAACTCGGCCTCGAGCGGCTCGATGAAGGTGTTGAACATGTCCATCACCAGGCCGTGCGAACGCTCCTTGACGACCGCCAGGATCTCCGGGTTGACCAGGGTGACGAAGACGACCGGGCGTCGGCCTTCGACCTCGGACGTGTGGTTGATCTCGCGCACCACCTGGTGCGCCTTGTCGGTCGAGTCGATGAACGGCCGGCGGACGTGGCGCGGCTTGATCGCGAACTGCGACAGGATCGAGTTGCCGAAGGTCTCGGCGGTGATGCCGGTGCCGTCGGA
>DATCGH010000220.1:0-8138 GCA_036509055.1 Caldimonas sp. | reverse complement strand
CGATCTCGTGCACGAAGCCGGCGGCGAGCGCCTCCTCGGCCGGCATGAGCCGGGCGGTGAAGATCAACTCCTTGAAGCGCGACGGCCCGAGCAGGTCGACGTAGCGCGCATAGGCCTGCATCGACAGGCAGTTGCCCAGCGTGCGCGCGATCGGCGCGCCGAAGCGGGCATCCGGCGTCGCGACGCGGATGTCGGCGCCGGCGGCGATGCCGAAGCCGCCGCCGACGGCATAGCCCTGGATCTGGGCGATCACGGGCTTGGTCACCCGGGCGATCCGGCCCGTCCTCCGATCGCCGTCGCGCTCGTATCGGAGGCCGTCCTCGCCGCTCTTGAACTCGGTGAACTGGCCGATGTCGGTGCCGGCGACGAAGGCCTTGCCGCCGGCGCCCTTGAGCACCAGGACCCGGACCGTGTCGTCCGCATCGACCTCCTCGCAGGTGTCGTGCAGCCGTTGGTACATGTCCCAGGTCATGGCGTTGCGGGCCTCGGGCCGGTTGAACGTCAGGGTGACGATCGCGCCTTCGCGCTCGACGATGACATGCTCGCTGGCCGTGCCGGTATTCATGGAAGCAAAGTCTAGGGCCAATACCAAGCGCGGGCGCTGCTCGCGCTGCTAAAGTGGTCCGGACCGGGAGTGGACCGAACGCTCCATTGCCGAGAACCGCGCTTGCTCAAGAAGGGATTCCGGCATGCACTTCCAGCAGCTTCTGTTCGCTTCGGCCGCCTCGCTCGCGCTCGTCCTCGGCGCCCCCGGCGAGGCCTCGGCCCAGGCCAAGTACCCGGCCCGGACGATCGAGGTCGTCGTGCCTTTCGCCCCGGGCGGCGGCACCGACAACATGATGCGGATGATCACCGGCATCATGGAGGAGAACAAATGGTCGCCGCAGCCGATCAACGTCAACAACCGCCCCGGCGGCAGCGGCACCATCGGCTACAGCTACCTGATCTCGAAGAAGGGCGACTCGCACGTCATCGCCGGCGCCACGCCGATGATCGTCTCCGGCAAGCTCCAGGGGCGCCTTCCCGGCAACCATCGCGACGCGATGACGGTCCTGATGATCGTCGCCATCGACGAGCTGATGCTCTCGGTGCGCACCGAGTCGCCGTACAAGACGATCGAGGAGTTCGTCGCCGCGGCGCGCGCCAAGCCGGGCCAGCTGACGGTCGGCGGCACGGGCACGCACAACGAGGACCACATCTTCGCCCACCTGCTCGAGCAGGCGGCGAAGATCAAGCTGAAATACGTGCCGTTCAATTCGGGCGGCGAGGTGACGGCGGCGCTGATGGGCGGCCACATCGACGCCGGCGTCATGAACCCGAACGAGATCGTCGCCCAGGTCGAGGCCGGCAAGGCGAAGAACCTGGCGGTCGCGGCGCACAAGCGCATGGCCGGCGCGCCCGACGTGCCCACTTTCGCCGAGAAGGGCTATCCGTTCTACTGGGAGCAGATGCGCGGCGTTGTCGGGCCTGCCGGCATGGCCCCCGAGGCCGTGGCCTGGTGGCAGGACACGCTGAAGAAGGTGACCGCGACGAAGAAGTGGCAGGAAGACTACATCAAGGGCAACCTGCTCACGCCGACCACCTGGACCGGCGAGGAAGCCAACAAGTATCTCGACGGCATCACCGGCGACTACGAAAGCGCGCTCGCCGCCCTCGGTGGCCTGAAGAAGTAGCACGGCGGGCACGTCGCGGTGCGTGGCGCTGACCGATTCGCCGGCGCAGGCTTGCTGGCGCTGGGCATCGCCTTCGGCGCCGGCGCCCTGAAGCAGTACGACTACTGGGGTCCCAACGGGCCGGGGCCGGCGTTCCTTCCGTTCTGGCTCGGCCTGGCGATGGCAGTGCTGGCGACGGCGCTGCTCGTCGGCGCCCTGCGCTCCACCGAGCCAGGCGAGGCCTGGTTTCCCCGTGGCGAGGGCCTGCGCCGGCTGGTTCTCGTCCTCGGAGCGTCGATGGCACTGGTGCTGCTGCTCAACGTCCTCGGCATGGTCGTCGCCACCCTGCTGTTCCTGCTCGTCCTGTTCCGCTTCATCGATCGCCAGCCCTGGCCGCTCAGCCTCGCGGTGGCGGTGGCGATCGCCGGCTTGAACTTCCTCGTCTTCACCTACTGGCTGCGGGTGCCGATGCCGGTCGGGCCGCTCGGGTTCTGACGAGGCCGCTGCGATGGACTTCGCCTCGAACCTCGCGCTTGGCTTCTCGGTCGCGCTGACGCCGTTCAACCTGTTCATGGCCGTCTGCGGCGTCGTCATGGGCATCCTGATCGGCGCGCTGCCGGGCGTGGGTCCGCCGTCCGGGGTGGCGCTGCTGCTGCCGCTTACCTTCGGCATGGAGCCTACCTCCGGGATCATCATGCTCGCCGCCCTTTACGCGGGCACGATGTACGGCGGCACCATCACCTCGGTGCTGATCAACACGCCCGGCGAATCGGCCTCGGTGGTGACCTGCATCGACGGCTACCAGATGGCGCTGCAGGGACGCGCCGGGCCGGCGCTCGGGATCGCCGCGATCGGCTCGTTCATCGCCGGTACCTTCGGCGTGGTCCTGCTGATGCTGGTGTCGCCGCTGCTGGCGCGCTGGTCGCTCTCGTTCGGCCCACCCGAGACCTTCGCCCTGATGCTCGTCGGCCTGACCACCGTGACCCTGCTCACCGGCGAGAGCGCCATCAAGGGCTACATCAGCATGCTGCTCGGACTGATGCTGGCGATGGTCGGCTTCGACATCGTCTCCGGCGAGCCGCGCTTCGCGTTCGGCATCCCCGAGATGATGGACGGGGTCGACTTCCTGCCGGTCGCCATCGGCCTGTTCGGGCTCGGCGAGGTGCTGGCCGGCGCCGAGGAGGCCAAGGGCCCCTCGATTCCGCACGGCCGCTACGGCTTGCGCGACGTGATGCCGAGCGCGCTCGACTGGGCGCGCAGCCGCTGGGCTATCGCCCGCGGCACGGTGCTGGGATTCTTCATCGGCGTCCTGCCTGGCGCCGGGCCGACCGTCTCGACCTTTCTCTCCTACGCGGTCGAAAAGAAGATCTCCAGGCATCCGGAAGCGTTCGGCAAAGGCGCGATCGAGGGCGTGGCCGGCCCCGAGTCGGCCAACAATGCCGCCGCCACCGGGGCGATGGTGCCGATGCTGACGCTCGGCATCCCGGGCTCGGCCACCACGGCGATCATGCTCGGCGGCCTGATGATGTGGGGCCTGAGGCCCGGGCCGCTGCTGTTCGAGAAGAACCCGCAGTTCGTCTGGGGCCTGATCGCCTCGCAGTACATCGCCAACGCGATGCTGCTGATCCTTTCCACCGCGTTCATCCCGCTGTTCGTGCGGGCGCTGCGCGTGCCCTACGCGATCCTGATGCCGATCATCGTCATCTTCTGCGTCACCGGCGCGTACTCGCTCAAGAACAATGTCTTCGACGTGGGCCAGATGCTGGTGTTCGGCGTCCTCGGCTATGCCATGAAGAAGCTCGGCTACTCGCCGGCGGCGCTGGTGCTCGCGCTGGTGCTGGGGCCGCTCGCCGAGCGGGCGCTGCGCCAGTCGCTGATCATTTCCGACAGCGGCATCGCCATCTTCTTCATGCGGCCGATCGCCGCCACGCTGACCGTCGCCGCGCTCCTGGCGGTGCTGGTGCCGGCGGTGGGCGCGATCGTCGCGGCGTCGCGCCGCAGGCGGGCGACGCGCGGCGGCTGACGGGCCGCGAGGCAGGCGACGGGCGACGCCGGGGGGCGGGTGAGGAGAACTCAGGTCCCGGTGAACCGGGGCTTCCTTTTCTCCATGAACGCGGCCTGGCCCTCCTTGTAGTCGCGGCTGGCGAAGCAGGCTTCGACCGCACGCTCGGTCGCGGCGACATTACGGGTCTGCGAGTCCTTCAGGGCCTCGCCCACCACCAGCTTGGCGCAGCGCACGGTGAGCGGCGCGTTCTCGGCGATGGCGCGCGTCATCTCCTCGATCGTCGCCTCAAGCTTGTCGTCGGCGACGACGCGGTTCACCAGCCCCATCTTCTCGGCCTCGCGGGCGTCGAACTGCCGGCCGGTGAAGAACATCTCCTTGGCGTAGGCCGGGCCGATCAGATCGACCAGCGGCTGGGCCCGGTTCAGGCCGTAGCCGAGGCCGAGCTTGGCGGCCGGAACGCCGAACTTCGCGTTCTCGGTGCAGACGCGGATGTCGCAGCACACCGCCGCCGCCGTGCCGCCGCCGATGCAGTAGCCGCGCACCATGGCGATGGTCGGGATCGCCATGCCCCGGATCGCCGAATAGGCCTTCTGCGTGGTCGCCTGGTAGTGCGCCACCGCCTCGGCTTCCTGGCGCTCGTCCTTGAACTTGGAGATGTCGGCGCCGGAGGCGAAGGCCTTGCCGCCGGCCCCGGTGACGACCATGACGCGCACGGACGAATCGGCGCTGAAGTCGGCCATGATCTCGAGCGCCGCCTCCCACATGTCGAGCGAGATCGCGTTGTGGCGCTCCGGGTTGTTGAAGATCATCCAGCCGACGCCGCCGTCCTTGCGGGAGATCATTTTTTCGCTGGCCATGGCGGGCTCCTCAGATGATTCCCAGGTTCTTCAGGCGCTCGATCCCGGCGTCGTCGTAGCCGAGCTCGCGCAGCACTTCGGCGGTGTGCTCGCCGAGATCCGGCGGGTGCGACACCACCCGGCTGGGTGTGCGGCTGAGCGTCACCGGCTGGCCGAGGTAGGTCGTGTCGCCCAGCGGCTCGGCAATGCCGAGATGACGCACCTGCGGATCGGCGAACGCCTGGTCGATCGAGTAGATCGGCCCGGAGGGCACGCCGGCCTGGTTGAGCGTTTCGACCCAGTCCGCCGTGTCGCGCTCGAGGAAGCGCCGCTCCAGCTCGGCGTGGAGTTGGTCGCGGTTGTCGGAGCGTGCCGCCCCGGTGGCGTAGTCGGGGTGGGTGGCCAGCTCGGGCGCGCCGATCGTGTTGCACAGACGCAGCCAGATCTTGTGTCCCGACGCCGCCAGGTTCATGTAGCCGTCGCGGGTCCGGTAGACGCCGGTCGGGATCGAGGTCGGGTGGTTGTTGCCAGCCTGCTTCGCAACCTCGCCCTTCATCAGCCAGCGGGCGGCCTGGAAATCGAGCATGAAGAGCTGCGCCTGCAGCAGCGACGATTTCACCCACTGGCCCTGGCCCGACTTCTCGCGCTCGATGATCGCCATGGCGATGCCCCAGGCGCAGAAGATGCCGGCGCAGAGGTCGGCGATCGGGATGCCGACGCGCACCGGCCCCTGCCCCGGCAGGCCGGTGATGGACATCAGGCCGCCCATGCCCTGCGCGATCTGATCGAAGCCCGGGCGCAGGCGGTACGGGCCGTCCTCGCCGTAGCCCGAGATGCTGGCGTAGACCAGGCGCGGATTGACCGCCGCGAGCGCCTCGTAGCCGATGCCAAGCTTGTCCTTCACGTCCGGGCGGTAGTTCTCGACCACGACGTCGGCGCGCTCGACCATCTTCTTGAGGATCGCGACGCCTTCCTCGGACTTCAGGTTCAGGGTCATGCCGCGCTTGTTGCGGTGCACGTTCTGGAAGTCGCTGTCCTCGCGCGGACCGCCGATGCCTTCGCCCTCGTCGAGCGCCGCCGGCATCTCGATCTTCACCACCTGGGCGCCCCAGTCGGCGAGCTGCCGCACCGCCGTCGGTCCGGCGCGCACCCGGGTCAGGTCGATGACGCGGAGGTGCGAGAGGGCGGTCGACGCGAGCATCGCCTGAGTCTAGCGTCGGCGAAACCCGCCCGGGCCGCCTGGGGTCAGGGCACGCAGTAGGTCAGGTGCCCGCGGCTGGAGCCGGAAGGATGTGCCCACAGCACGTCGCTGAACCGCTCGAAGCTATCGCCGCGCGCGACTGGTTTGAGCATCAACTCGCGACGAACAAGTCGGCGCGCGCTCTGGATGCCAAATGCTTCATACCCTAAGTCGAACAAAAAGCCCGTGACCTCTCGAACGCTCGTACCTCCTTTGGCGAGCTGTTCCTCTATCAGTTCGGTCATCACGAAGGGCTTGTCGTTCGTCAGCGTCCGACAAATTCCCTTCAGGACATGGAGTTCGAATCCTTCGACATCGACCTTGACCAGGCGTACCGGTGCAGCACTGGCGGCCGCCAACACTTCGTCCCCGACCTGGACTGCAACGGCGATACGTCTCACCACGCCCTCGACCTCTGCCAAGGTCGCCGTGCCGGTGTGCGCGGAGGTCAAGTTCAAGTCGAGTGTGCCGGGACGGTCCGACAGGGCGCAGGCGTGCACGCGCGCATTGGCGATGCCATTCAAGCGCAAGTGCCGGTCGATCATGGCGACACAGTCCGGGTTGGGCTCGAAGCAATCGATCTGACCCGACGCCCCTACCCGTGATCGCGCATGCAAAGTGATCATGCCGATGTTGGCGCCGATGTCGACGAACCGCTCTCCAGGCTGCAAGGTGGCGTCGAGCACGCGCAGAACACCGAACTCGTAGTAGCGACCGAGGAAGTAGGTCATGCGCTGCGACCAGTTCGAAAGGTCGAGCTTCATCATGAAGCGGTGCTGCTTGCCGCGGATAGTGACAGTGGGCGCGCGCGCCCATTGGCCATCACTATTGCGTCCTAGGGCTCCGGCCCAGTGAAGCAGCCGAGCCCAGCCGGGCAATTCGGCCCGGGTGTAGGGCAAGAGCAGGAAAGGCAGGCGTGGGTACACGAAAGATCGACCTACGAGGTGGCTACAGGGCTCGCCGGTGACGGCGATCCCGCTTAGCTATTTGCGAACATCGGCTTCAGGTCATCGACGGCCGACTTCGACAGAATGTAGCGACGGACGACGTCGAACGCATTGGCTGCGATCTCGCGCCGCCGCTTGGTGTCCGACAGGTGTTGCAGAACCTTCTCCCCGTAGTCGGAACAATCCCAGGCGATCGGAACGTAGGTCTCGTCGGGAATGAAGACGGGAGGCGTGATCCGCACGTGGTCCATTCGGGGCTTCACCAACAAGCAACCGGAGAAAATCGCCTCGTAATCGCGCCAGCAGACTTCGCCGTAGCCGAAGGGGCTGAAGCAGATCTTGCTGTTGCGAAGCTCGGCGAGAAACTTTGATTGAGATACGCGGCCGTCGGTTACGGTTCTCACGCCCGGCAGAGTGACCGCGACATTGCGCGCCTCTTCGCGCATCTTCTGGTACCAGTCCACCCCCTTGGTTGCAATGCGCGCGTGCACGTCGATCGCACGCTCACTTGATGGCAATTCCCCGGCAAAACGATCCACCATGTGCGGCGAGATGCAGAAGTTGGGTCCTAAGACAAGCTTCTTCTCGAATCCATCGGGAAGCTCGTGCCTCGTCTGCGGCAGGCTCAAGCCATGACGGCGGCCGTAGTAATCCGTGAGATTGGTGTCTCCGAGCGTCGCGTCCCGGTAGTGAGTCAGGTCCTTGAATATCTGCTTCTTGAGATAGGTCTTCACCAATGGACCCAGCACGCGGGCATAGCGAAGATCGAGTGGGGCGAAGAAGTCCAAGTAGATGAGGGCGGCCTCGGGGAACACTGCCTGGATGGCACGCACCCGTTCGGAAATGGCAGCGTCACTCAGGTTGAACCACGTCTGGAAGGCGACCCACTTGACGTGCGGGTGGCGGTGCCCCGCATTGGTGCGGACGAAGTCGTCGGAGTCGATCTCGCAAAGCACCGCGCCGTATCGGTTTCGAATCTGCGTCGCGTAGAGATGAAATGGATAGATCTGCGTCTGAGCCAGCTGGTTCGAACAGGAGATCGCAACGAAATTGGCCTTGCTAGGAAGTGCCTCGACCGATCGGACCCGCCGCCGCCAGCGCGATTCTCGCCATCCGACCTTTCGGCCCAGACCTTGAGCGTCTCGAAGCAGCGAGCGACTGGCGTCACCAAGAAGCATGCGAGGGCGCTGCTACGAGGCGAGCCGAATGGATTGGATGGTGCGATGCGCTTCCAGCGAATTCCGTGGCCTCACCGCCATGCTCTGCGGTCTTGTCCTGCTTGGAGGGGCTACGTCCTGTCGTCATTCTGTGGCGCCATGGCAAGTTCTAGGCCTGCCAACTCAATACCTCGCGGTCTTGGCAGCTCATTTGAGCAATGTGGGGAGAATCTTCGAGGACGATACCGGATCACTTCATGATCCGCAAAAGGGCGGGACCTTGGCTGAAGATGACTTCGCT
>DATCGH010000219.1:0-3745 GCA_036509055.1 Caldimonas sp. | reverse complement strand
TCGCAGCGCTTCGCATCGAAGTTGATGTTGCGGCCGAGGCTCGCCAACGACGCGAACGTGAAGCGCAGCGCGTCGGCGCCGAAGCCGGGGATGCCGTTCGGGAACTCGGCCGCGGTGTTCTTCCTGATCTGCGGCGCGGTTTCCGGCCGGCGGAGCCCCGTCGAGCGCTTCTCGAGCAGCGGCTCGAGGTCGATGCCGTCGATCAGGTCGACCGGGTCGAGGACGTTGCCTTCCGACTTGCTCATCCGCTTGCCGTGCGAGTCGCGCACCAGGCCGTGGATGTAGACGTCGCGGAACGGCACCTGGCCGGTGAACTGCAGCGTCATCATGATCATCCGGGCGACCCAGAAGAAGATGATGTCGTAGCCGGTGACGAGCACGCTCGAGGGCAGGAAGAGCTCGAGCTCCTCGGTCTTCTTAGGCCAGCCGAGCGAGGAGAAGGGCACCAGCGCCGACGAGTACCAGGTGTCGAGCACGTCGGGGTCGCGATTCAGCGGCCCGACGTAGCCCGCGGCCCGGGCCTTGGCATGCGCATCTTCTTCGCTGCGGGCGACGAACAGCTCGCCGCCCTCGCCGTACCAGGCCGGGATCTGGTGCCCCCACCAGAGCTGGCGCGAGATGCACCAGTCCTGGATGTTGTTCATCCACTGGTTGTAGGTGTTGACCCATTGCGCCGGATAGAACTTCACCGCGCCGCTCTCGACCGCGGCGATCGCCTTGCCGGCGATCGAGGTGCCGTCGGCGCCGGCCTTGGTCATGGCGACGAACCACTGGTCGGTGAGCATCGGCTCGACGATCTGGCCGGTGCGCACGCAGATCGGCACCGCATGCTGGTGCGGCACCGCCTTCTCGAGGAAGCCCTGGTCCTCGAGGTCGCTCAGCACCGCCTTGCGCGCGTCGTAGCGGTCGAGGCCCCGGTAGGCGCGCGGGCCCTGGTCGTTGATCTTGGCGTCGAGGGTGAAGATGACGATCAGCGGCAGGCCGTGGCGGATCGCCACCTGGTAGTCGTTGAAGTCGTGCGCACCGGTGATCTTGACGCAGCCCGAGCCGAAGTCCTTGTCGACATAGGCGTCGGCGATGACCGGGATCTTGCGGTCGCAGAGCGGCAGGTCGACCATCTTGCCGACGAGGTGCTTGTAGCGCTCGTCGTCGGGATGCACCGCGAGCGCGCCGTCGGCGAGCATGGTCTCGGGCCGGGTGGTGGCGATGTGCATGCCCTTCATCGGCACGCCGTTCAGGTCGGGCTGCGGGCCGTCGCTGAACGGGTAGAGGATGTGCCACATGGTCCCGGCCCGCTCCTCGTTCTCGACCTCGAGGTCGGAGACGGCCGAGAGCAGCACCGGGTCCCAGTTCACCAGCCGCTTGCCGCGGTAGATCAGGCCCTGCTCGTAGAGGGAGACGAAGGTGTCGGTGACGACGGCCGAGAGCCGGTCGTCCATGGTGAAGTACTCGTACTTCCAGGCCACGGAGTCGCCCATCCGCCGCATCTGCCGGGTGATGGTCGAGCCGCTGGTCTCCTTCCAGTCCCAGACCTGGGCGACGAAGTTCTTGCGCCCGAGGTCGTGGCGCGAGATCCCGGTCTCCTGCAGCTGGCGCTCGACCACGATCTGGGTGGCGATGCCGGCATGGTCGGTCCCCGGCACCCAGAGCGTGTTCTCGCCCTTCATGCGGTGGAAGCGCACCAGCGCATCCATGATCGTGTGCTGGAATGCATGCCCCATGTGCAGCGTGCCGGTCACGTTCGGCGGCGGCAGCTGGATGCAGAACGAAGGCTTGGCGGGATCGAGCGCGGGCTCGTAGACGCCGCTTTCTTCCCAGAGGGGGCCCCAGTGCGCCTCGATGGCGGCGGGGTCGAAGGACTTGGCGAGATCGGTCATGGTGAGGAGGCGCGATTGTAGGTAACGCCGCCGCTTTGCTCCTGCCGGGCGGCGTTCGCCGACCGTCAGCCCCAGGCGAGACGAAACGCCGCCTGCCGAGACGGTTGCCCGCCGAGTGTCTCCACCAGGATGGCGACGAGCGCGGCATGGGCCTTTGCCGACCCCGGGGGCGCGCCTGCGATCCCGGCCGACTCGGCGCGCGCGAGCGCGGTGCGAAGCTCGAGCGTGGCGATCTGGTGGTCGGGTGCCGTCGCGAGCATCCGGCGCGCGGTCTCCGCGGTTGCCGGATCGAGGCGGCCGAGCGCGGCCTCGGCCGCGACCCGGAGCGCCAGGCCGCGGCTGCGCATCTCGCCGTTCATGCCCAGCGTGTCGTCGGCCGGCAGCAGCGCGAGCGCCCGCGACGGGTCGCCCTCCTGCAAGGCCAGCTCGGCCCGTGCCTGGCCGTGGCGCACCCGCACGCGGGTCACGACCACCTCGCCGGTGGCGTCGAGCTCGGCGAGTGCCGTCTTCGCCGCGGCGAGCGCGCCCTGGCGCAGCTCGAACTGGGCGAGCGCGATCCACATCTCGTCGCCGGCCGCCTTCAGCTCGCCGGCCGATTCGACGCTGATCACCGCCAGTAGCCGGCGCGCCAGCGCCAGCTCGCCGATCATGCCGAGCAGCTCGAGGGTGCAGGTGGCGGCACCGATCCGCACCCGCGGGTCGTGCAGGGCGATCGCCTCCTCGACCGCCGCCTCGGCGAAGCGCCACGCGGCGCCGAGGTCGCCGAGGGCGAAGTGGGCATCGACCATGGCCAGCAGGTACATGACCCGGAAGTCGCTTGCCTCCAGCGCCGGCGCCAGGTTCCAGCCGCGCTCGGCCGCGGCCAGCGCTTCGCCATGGCGCCCTCGTGAGGCGTAGACGCAGGTCAGGTTGTATTGCGCGATGCGGTCGACGTGGACCATTCCCAGCCGCCCTGCGGTCTCGCTCGCGGCGACCAGCTCGCGTTCCGCGGCCTCGGGATCCTGGCCGGTCGTCAGCAGGACGATGCCGCGCCGGTAGTGGCCGCGCGCGAGGCCCGGGCTGTCGCCGAGTCGGCGCGCGATCGCCAACGCCGCCTCCGCATGGGCCAGCGCGGCGTCGTTCCGGCCGGCGTTGAACTCGCACAGGAAGGCGAAGTCGAGCAGCTCGGAGCGTTCGAGGTCGGTCAGGTCCGGCAGCGCGAGCGCGGCATGCACGGCCTGCGCCGCCGATTCGTTGCGGCCGAGCTCGTTGCAGGCCACGCCGCGCGCCCAGAGCGCGTCGTAGCGCTGCCGTCCGGTCGGCTCGCCGGGTAGCGTGTCGAGGATCGCGAGCGCCTCCTGGCCATGGCCACTGCGGGCGGCGGCGAGGGCCCGGGCGATCGCCGCGGCAATCCGCTGCTCGGGCTCGAGCCCTCCGCCCTCGATCAGCGTGCCGAGCGCGTCGGCCTGTGCCCGCACCGCCGCGAAGTCGGTGCGCTCGTAGGCGACACGGCTCAGCCGCTCGTGCAGGGCGAGCGCTTGCGCCGGGGTCGGCCCGTCGGCCAGCGCCTTGGCCCACTGCGCCATCGCTTCCGGCAGCGCGCGCAGGCGCCGCGCCTCGTCGCCGGCGGCGAGGCGGTGCGCGGCCGCGCGCCGCGGATCGCCGCTCGCCTCGTGATGCGCGGCGATCGCGGCCGGCGCCGCACCGGCGGACTCGCCGCCGAGGGCGAGGCGCCGGTGCACCAGGCGAGCCCGCTCGAGCGAGAGCGCGCCCGCGATCGACTGCTGCGCCAGGTCGTGGGCGAAGGCGAAGCCGGCGGCGGGCCGGGTCTGCGCTGACCGGCACCGGCTTGAAGGATCGCGCAAGTTCCACCCCGCCTCTTCGAAAGG